>JAGPIS010000136.1 GCA_018054835.1 Breznakibacter sp.
CACGAACTGGATGAAAGGGACAAACCACAAATATTGGTTTTCAACAAGATTGACGCCTACAGCTACACCCCAAAGGAGGCCGATGACTTGTCGCCCGTGACGGCGGCCAATTTCACGCTGGATGATTTGAAAAACACATGGATGGGCAAGAACGCGCAGTGCGTGTTCATTTCAGCACTCAACAAGGTTAATTTCAACGAATTCAAAGAGTTAGTCTATAACGAGGTGCGGAAAATACACACCCAACGCTTCCCCTTCAACGATTTCCTTTACGAAAACTTCGACGAACTGGAAACCCGAAGCGAAGCCTACGAGGATGAAGCGGACAAATAATGGATAAAAAAGAGCCAGCAATATAACTACTGCCGGCTCTTTCGATTATATCCATATTGGTTATTTACCAACAACGCCTTCTTTAATCAGGTACTCGGCTATCTGCACCGCATTGAGCGCAGCACCTTTCTTTATCTGGTCACTCACCGTCCAAAAGGTCAACCCATTGGGATCGGACAAGTCCTTGCGCAAGCGACCCACATAAACCGGGTCTTTACCAGCCAAGAACAGTGGCATGGGATACTGTTTTTCTTCGGGTTTGTCCATCAACACCACACCCTCGGCAGTTTCGAATGCCTGACGTGCCTCTTCAACAGAGATGGGACGCTCGGTTTCAATCCAAATACTTTCGGAGTGCGCACGCATAACCGGGATGCGCACACAGGTGGCGCTCACCTTCACATCGGAATGCATGATCTTGCGCGTTTCGTGGTACATCTTCATCTCCTCCTTGGTATAACCATTGTCGGTGAAGACATCCACCTGCGGAATGATGTTCATGGCCAGCTGATATTGGAATTTGGAAACGGTGACCGGTTTGTTTTCGACAACCTCCTTCACCTGTGTGGCCAGCTCTTCCATCCCAGTGGCTCCAGCGCCACTGGCCGCCTGGTAGGTAGAGACATGAATGCGCTTTATGTGCGACAACGCCTCGATGGGTTTGAGCGCCACCACCATCTGGATGGTGGTGCAGTTGGGGTTGGCGATGATGCGGCGTGGGGCATTTTTGGCATCCTGGGGGTTCACTTCGGGCACCACCAAAGGCACATCCTCATCCATCCTAAAAGCACTGGAATTATCAATCATCAGGGCGCCATGTTTGGTGATGGTTTCGGCGTACTCCTTCGAAATGGAAGCACCGGCCGATGTCAGGGCAATATCAACACCCTTGAAATCGTCGTTGTGCTGCAACTCTTTCACAACAATATCTTGCCCTTTAAAGCGGACGGTATTACCTGCACTTCGCGACGAGCCAAACAACAACAACTCATCTAATGGAAAATTGCGCTCCTCCAATACCTGAAGAAACTCCTGACCAACTGCTCCGCTGGCACCAACAATGGCTACTCTCATTTTCAATCAGCATTAATTTTATTTGAATTGAAATATGCGTAACTTAATATACCCTTTTGGGGAAATGATTAAATTTCACACTTATGCAAAAATAGTTTATTTCCTTCGAAAAATATAACAACATGCGCCGCTTTTTTCTATTTTTCGCAATTATCCCCTTTTACATTGACGCCCAAATCAATGAAACATTTGGGGATGGGGATTTCACACAAAATCCCACCTGGCGAGGATCCGAGAGCAAATTCATTATTGATGCCAACCAGTGGCTTCAATTAAATGCGCCACCCGAAGCATCCACCGCCTGGTTATTCACACAAAGCACCGCCATGGAGGACGCTAGTTGGGCATTCGATTTCACAATGGATTTCAATCCCTCCTCGTCGAACTATGCAAAAATATGGATTGCGGCGGATAATCATGACCCCGCACAAATAAAAAATGGGATGGTGCTGAATATTGGTGCCAGCGATGACGCCTTTGTGCTACAATCGGTTAGTAATGGCAAAGCAACCACCTTGATAAAAGGGCTTCAAGCACGCTTGAACCGTGAAAAAATCAATGCCGAAATCCGGATATCACGCGATAAAAACATTTGGACGCTGGAAATGAATATGGACGGGGAATGGATCGCCGAAGGTTCCACCGAATTCAATCCCTCATTTGGTTCTGAATGGTTTGGCATCCTCTGCAATTACACCCAAACGCGCAGCAATAAGTTTTGGTTCGACAATATTGTGGTGACCGGCAATCCGCGACCCGACAACGAGAAGCCCTATGTCACCAGCCACCTGATGAAGCGCCCCGATTTAATAGAAGTGCAATTCAACGAACCCATAACCACCGAAAAGGCAGAAATCAGTTTTTCGGCAGGCACGCCTGTAGCCATCAACATAAACCAACCCGCAGCCGATTTACTGCAATTGACCTTTCCGCCGGTTCCCGGGGATTTATCGAATGAAAAGCTGCGCATCAAAAACATATCGGACTTGCAAAGCAACACCTTAGCCGATACCACATTGACGGTCAATTACTCGCTTTTTAGAGTATCCGGCGTGGAGGTGAGCCCTCCTTCCAAGGTTAACCTGAAATTCAACAATACGCTGGCAACGGAAGGACATCAAACAGAGGCAAAAATCACACTGGAAACACCTCAATTAATGCCAGATTCCGTTACAATCGAAGGCTCCCAATTAACCGCCTATTTTCCTATAACCTTTGAAAAGAACCAGCCTCACACACTCCAAGCCAAGGGATACGTGGATGTTTTTGGCAACACAATGGCTGAGCTATCAAAAACCATCGGATACCACGAACCCGCCCGCAACAGCATGGTCATCACCGAATTCATGCCCGATCCAGATCCTCCGGTAGGGTTACCCAACAGCGAGTATATTGAGCTGTTCAACAACACGCCCTTCGACCTCAGTGTGAAAGATTGGCAAATAACTGTCAACCAAACGACAGGAATACTTCCCAGCTATACCATCCCGTCGCAGGATTACGTCATTCTTTGCCCTCTCGCCAATATAGGCGAATTTGCGACCAACAAAAAATTGGCGCCATCACGCTGGCCTGCCATCACCAACGCAGGGGCTTCCATCGTATTAAGCACTCCCATAGGGATAGTGGCTGATGCCGTGAGTTTTGACTTGGTCAATTGGAGCGACCAATCTTTCAAGGAGGAGGGTGGCTGGTCGTTCGAAATCATCGACATGGACAATAGGAGTGCCAACCGCGCGAACTGGAGCTACACCGGCAACCTCGATGGAGGCACGCCCTCGAAACCCAATAGCAACCAAGCCGACAACCACGATAAAACTCCTCCTGCCATCCATTACATCAAGATCAATCCGGATCTGTCGTTAAAAATACAATTCACCGAGCCAGTGGTCATCAATGAGCTTGCCGAGGCCAGCCAGATGACCATCAATGGGCGTCAGGAAAAAATCACAGTCAACAACTTCGACCCAGTGTTCAACAAACAGATCATCGTTTCATTGGAAGAAGTATTAGAGAAGGGCACCATTTACCGGATAGACGACATGTTGATAAAGGACTTGGCAGGGAACAAATTGGTATATGACGTGATGGCAAGGTATGGCATCCCTGAGGAACCGGAGCCGGGCGATGCCGTCGTGAACGAAATCATGTTCAACACGGCCGGTGAGGCTCCCGATTTTGTGGAGATAGTGAACACCTCACAGAAGGTGCTGTCGTTGAATAACATCAGCATTGGCAAAATGAGCGGAGGAGTTGTAAAAACACTAACGCCACTGACCAATAATGACCGCCTGTTTTTTCCCAATGATTTTATGGTTGCCACACCCGACAGTCTGAAGGCCGTTTCCAACTACAACTGCGATGAGGAAAAATGGGTGGTTGGCACAACCAGCTTCCCTTCCCTTTCGGATGATGGCGAATGCCTGGTTCTGGCGAAAACCAATGGCGAACCACTAGAAAGTTTCTGTTACGACAAAAAGATGCACCACCCCTTGCTGAAGAACCCCGACGGCATTTCCTTGGAGCGCGTCGATCCTCGGCAGCCCGCCAACAACCGCGACAACTGGCAAACAGCTTCGGCAAGCAGCGGTTATTCCACGCCAACAGTCATCAACTCCCAATACAAACCTTTGGATTTGGAACAGGACAACACTGTTTCACTTTCGCCCATTTACTTTACACCGGATGGCGACGGCGTGGATGATTTTTTAATGATTCAATACAGGACGGAGGCCCCAGGCTGGAATGCCACCACCAAGATTTACGGTCCAACCGGCCGCGTTGTCAAAACGGTTGCCAACAACGAAATTATGGGTATGGAAGGTTTTTGGCTTTGGAATGGGTTGGACGACAACAACGAACCACTCAACAGGGGAAACTACTTGGTTCTCGTAAAAATGTTCAACCTAGAAGGGAAACAAAAGGTGGTCAAAAAAAGCTGCACCCTTGGCGTGGCGATGAAAAATTAGCAGACAGGCCTTGTTCAACCTGTCTGCTATCCCTTGTTTATACTGCTTTAACGAGCTCCTTGATTATTTTGGTCATCAGCGGCTCGGCAGCAGCAGCTACCTTTTGAACCTCTTCGTGGCTCACCTCCACGATTTCGCCCGGCACACCGGAGTCTGTAATGATGGAGATGCCAAAGCACTCCATACCCATGTGGCGCGCCACAATCACCTCGGGCACGGTGGACATGCCCACGGCATCACCACCCAAAACGCGGAACATCTTGTATTCGGCAGGCGTTTCGAAAGTTGGACCGGATGTACCAACATAAACACCTTGCTTCAGGCTGATGTTGTTTTGCCCGGCAATATCGAAGGCCAATTTCATCAACCGCTTGCTGTACGATTCGCTCATATCGGGGAAACGGGGGCCAAATTCGTTCATATTGGGACCCAACAAGGGATTGGTTCCAAACATATTAATGTGGTCGTTGATCACCATGATGTCGCCAACCTTGAAATCGGGATTGAGGCCGCCGCTGGCATTGGAAACAAACAGAGTTTCGATGCCGGCAGTTTTCATCACCCGCACAGGAAAGGTCACCTGCTTCATATCGTACCCTTCGTAGTAGTGGAAACGCCCCTGCATGGCCACCACCGGAACACCTTGAATGGTACCCACAATCAAACGGCCTTGGTGCCCTTCGACGGTGGAAACAGGGAAATGGGGAATGGTTTCATAAGGCAAAGATCTCTCGATTTGAATTTCACTAACCAAACCGCCCAGTCCGGTTCCCAAAATAATGCCGATACGCGGCTGGACTGAAAACTGCGATTTCAGATACGCTGCCGCTTCATTGATTTTTTCCAACATAATGCTTTATTAATTGATCAAACTTATTTTTTTCATTGAATAAAAATTCCAACCCGATGGGAAGATAATAGAGATGATTGGCAAAAGCAAATCGCCCAAGATCCATACTGTCCATCCTAGCCGCGTCCTTTTCGGTCATTACCACCACATGGACGCCCTCACCAGCAGACAAAAAACCATCTTCAATGCGTTTCAAATCATCTTCACCAAAATGATGATGATCGCCAAAAGGCATTGGCATGA
>JAGPIS010000137.1 GCA_018054835.1 Breznakibacter sp.
GCAACCGGCTTTTCTTCAGCTTGAAGGGCTGCCATGCGTGTTTTGTCAAGCACCACCGATTTGTATTTTACCGAACCTATGTAGGAGGCATCGGCTTTGACGCCCATAATGGCGGCTTCTATCTTGAAATTGTGGTTGACTGGTAGCCACGTTTGTTCCTTGACTGGTGCAAAGGTTTGCCGGATGCGTATTTTCCCGAAAAATGCCTCGTTGGTTAGATCCACCGACTGCAATTGCCATGTTTTGTCCTCGATGTAGATGTGCCCTTCGAACAATTGCTGACTCTTCCGTTTTGGGGTCACCCGTATCTGGTTGATTTCGGAGCCCTGCTGGAGGAAATACCCTTCGTAAACAAAGCGGTAATGCGTAAAAGCCGATGGGGAGAGGGGCGAAATGGTGGTGCCGATGTTGGGTTGGTAAAAGCTGCTGTTGATGTAGCCGATGTAACCATCGTCGTTGCTGCCGGTTTTTGGAAATGTGCTTCGTGTGGAGATGATCTTGTGTTCGTATTGGTCGGGTGCTCGGAAGCTAATTTCGTTGAGCGATTCGAGTGTGAAGAGGTCGCCCGATTTTATTTTTGCGCCGTTAACCTCCATCTTGTTGGCAATCAGGCGGGGTATCTTTTTCATGTGGAGCGTACCTTTGATGTACACTTCCGATTGGAACGCCTCTACGGCCCTGAGGTTGGCTGGTGCGTGGGCAATGGCTTTGCGCATGATGGCATAGGCCGGATCCTCTTTGCCCGAATAAACCCGCACCTCCTTGATGCTGATGGGTTGCCGTTTTAATACAATATCTTGCCGAATGGTCTGGTTGCCGATTTCAACGGTGATCTCCTGGTTCTGGTAGCCCAGTGATTGGAACACTATGTGGTAGGTGCCTTTTTCAAGATTGATGTGGTAGGTTCCTTCTTCGTTGGTGGTGGTGCCCGTTGTTGTCTCCTTGATGAAAATGGTGGCTGCCGGTATGGTTTCTCCGTCGTCGCCCTTGACGGATCCTGAGAGCCCTTGTGAGAGTGCGTTGAGTGAGTGCAGTGCCAACAGTAGGAGGATGATTGCTTTGTTCATGGGGTTGGGTTTGATGTTTGAGTGACAAATATCATAAAAATATTGGTTTATGAAATCTGGTAATGCTAAACTGGATATATTTGCACAAAAAGTAAATTATGCCAAAAATATCGCATCGGGGTACGTTGATGCCCTCCTCTCCAATCCGCAAATTAGTACCCTATGCCGAAGCTGCCAAGTCCAAAGGTATAAAAGTTTATCATTTAAATATTGGGCAGCCCGATATAAAAACACCCGAAGTAGCTCTTCAGGCAGTCCGCAATGCTGATCTGCCAGTGATCGAATACAGCCATTCGGCAGGGATGCCCGAATATCGCCACCGTTTGGTGGATTATTACCGTGAGGAGGGAATTGATGTTTCCATCGATGAAATATTGGTCACCACCGGCGGTTCGGAAGCGGTTCGGTTTGCTTTTATGAGCTGCCTCGATCTGTTGGATGAAGTGATTGTGCCTGAGCCTTTTTATGCCAATTATGAGGCTTTCGCCACCGAAGCTGGTGCTGTTATTAAGCCGGTGACTTCCACCATTGAAAATGGGTTTGCCCTGCCGCCCATCGCTGAGTTTGAAAAGATCATCACACCGCGCACCAAAGCCATCCTGATTTGTAATCCCAATAACCCGACCGGTTACCTCTATTCGGAAGAGGAGTTTATGTTGCTGCGCGAGATTGTGTTGCGGCACGATCTGTTTTTGATTTCCGATGAGGTTTACCGGGAGTTTTGTTACGATGGTGCCCGTCATTATTCGGCCATGTTCCTACCTGGATTGGAGGAAAATGTGATTATGATTGATTCTGTATCGAAGCGTTACAGTGAGTGCGGGTTGCGCGTGGGCGCCCTCATCACCAAAAACAAGGCGGTGATCGCCTCCTCCTTGAAACTGGCGCAGTCCCGCCTCAGTCCGCCCACATTTGGTCAAATAGCCGCCATGGCATCGTTGGATGTGGAAAAAAACTATTTCATAGAGGTGAATGAGGAGTACCGATTGCGTCGTAATTTCCTTCTGGAAGGGTTGAATCGCATCCCCGGCGTTTTTTCTCCCATGCCCAAGGGTGCTTTTTATACGGTGGCTAGTTTGCCCGTTGATGATGCCGAGAAATTTTGCATTTGGCTGCTGAGTGAGTTTCAGTACGAAAATCAAACCCTCATGATGGCGCCGGCCACGGGTTTTTACGCCTCCAAGGGGATCGGTAGAAATGAAGTGCGCATTGCCTATGTATTGAAGCGCGACGATCTGGCGAGGGCACTTGAAATTCTTGAAAAAGCACTCGAAGTTTATCCTGGTAGATTGTTACACGGTAAAAAATAATATCTTTATAGCGCGTTAGTTTTTTGGTTGTTTACTTCAATTGACCTGGTTTGAGATACGAACTATTTGTAGCAAAACGGATTGTTAAAGGCGGGTTACCCGGCAAGCGTTTGTCGGGCCCTGTTATTAAGGTGGCGGTTTTGGGTATAGCCCTTGGCATGGCAGTCATGATTCTCTCCATGGCCATCGGGTTGGGCTTCAAACGCGAAATCCGCGGTAAAATCATAGGGTTTGGTTCGCATATCCAGGTTTTAAGTTACGATTACAACCAAAGTTACGAAACAAATGCAATTGCCGACAACAAACAGTTGGTGGGGCAATTGGAAGAAACACCCGGCATTCGTCATGTGCAACGTTTCATAACCAAGCCTGGTCTGCTGAAATCGCCCGATGTGGTTCACGGGATTGTATTGAAAGGTGTTGATAGCGGTTTTGATTGGTCTTTCTTTCAATCGATCCTGGAGTCGGGTAATTTGCCCGACTATACCGACTCGGTAGCATCTAACCAGATTTTGATTTCGGCTGATGTGGCTCGCATGATGCAATTGAAGGTTGGCGACGGCGTGCAAATGTATTTCCTTCAAAATGCCATACGTGCCCGAAAGTTTGAAGTGGCTGGCATCTTCAATTCCCATTTTCCCGAATTCGACAATCTTTTTGTGGTGGCTGATATGCGCCATCTCCAACAGCTCAATAACTGGCTTCCCAATCAGATTTCGGGGTATGAACTTTTGATTGACGATTTCAACGATATAGAACTTTTGGGTGAGGAGGTGAATTATGTCACTTCAGCCTATATTGCCGACGATGGTGGTATGTTGCGTACGCGCACGATCATGCAGCTCCAACCACAGATATTTGGTTGGCTCGACCTTTTGGATACCAATATTGTGGTGATCTTGGTGTTGATATTAGCTGTGGCCGGTTTGAACATGATTTCGGGCTTGTTGATTCTGATACTCGAACGCACCAACATGATTGGCGTCTTGAAGGCTATGGGTAGCGACAATGGTTCGGTGCGCCGCATTTTTATCTACCTTTCCATTTATATCGTGGGGAAGGGGCTTTTTTGGGGGAATGTAATTGGTGCCGCCATCTGTCTGGCTCAAGCCCAGTTCGGCTTTATCGCCCTCGATCCCAGCAATTACTATCTCGATACAGTGCCTATTTACCTGAATCCTGGCCACCTTTTGCTGCTTAATCTGGGTGCTGTGGTAGTCACATCCTTAATGTTGATTGCTCCTTCGTATTTGGTGGCTCGCATTACCCCTGTAAAGGCCATTCGTTTTAATTGATTGGTTAGGGCTTTATTGTGAGGCGGTTAGATTCCGTTATTTGTATAGCCTGGACTCCTAGAACGGTTGTGAAAATTTCTGGTATCGTTTTTGCTTAATTTGGATTGAAATACTTTCGATTTGTGGTGAATGACTTCTTCTGATTTTGGTTTAATAATCCTGATTCCATGTTGGTTTTTTGACTAATTGATGCATAGCTTGTATTAAGTGATTTAGGTTGTTTGTAATCGGTCTAAATTGTAGTTGTAAAGCTAAGTTTATCAGGTAATTGTAAAATATTATATTCGTAAGTGTTGTTTTTTCAAAAAAAAGAGTATTTTTGATGAACGTTTAGATTTTTTACACCAACAGTTTTGTTGCGTAATTTGAAAAACAAATAATAACTAAATTTTAATTTTATGAGAATTGCAAAAAGCCTGATTGCAGTTGTGGGAATGTTTTGTCTAATTGTTTCCTGCAGCAAAAGTGAAGATGTTGAATATTTTATGCAGGGAGGGGCAGGTGCCGATTTGAAAGTGATTGGGCGGTCGTTCGATCTCAAGTCGAGCGTGGCAAAGCTCTCTTATACCAAGGTGCAGGCCGGATTTAAAGAGATTGTGTTCAAACATGAAGATAGTGATGGTGTTACATCTGATGTTGTTTATAATGGAAGTTATCATGTTGATTTATTGACTGGTGTATCCACGCCAAAGATGACTACAGCAAATTTGAAAGCTGGAAAATATGTTGGTTTTCAGGCAGCTATTGCACCCGGAGCCAATAATCCTTCATTTTTGTGTGAGGTTGAGTATGTAAATGCTCAAAATCAGAAGCTTAGGGTTGAGTTTGAGACCAACAAACAAATCGATATTTCTTATTCCAGCCGCGTTGGTTTTATTATCAAAGAGGGAGATGTTTATACTTTTTTGCTGACTTTTATACTCCCAACGTTATTCGATGGTGTGGATATGGAAACTGCACAGGTTACTGATGGAACCATATATGTCAGTTCAACGGCCAATGCTGATCTGGCTGTACAAATAGAGAAGAATATTTCAAAGGCTGTCGATTATGCTTACCAGATCAATGGCGTGAGCTTGCCTTTCTGATCATTTGGTATAATAGGAATTCACAACCCCCAATGGCTATGCTGTTGGGGGTTGTTTGTTTCAAATGATGATGGTTGATAGAATCAGAAATACGGAAGCTCCTATGGCGAGGAAAAAATAGACATTCAGTGCTATTATCCCTTTTAGGATGGTTTTTTTTCGCGAGTCGTTGTAGAACCGCCTCAAGCTGTAAAAGAAATAGAGGAAAAAAAGGAAGAACAAGATGGTGGACGCTGCATCGGAATCGCTGATGTAGGTGCTCCAGAGGTGTCCACCCACCATCAATAGGAACATGACCACATGGATGTGGATGGTGTGGATCAAATGCGCAACGTAGTACTTCTCCCTTTTTCTGAACAACAGAAAAAGGATCAGGGCAAACAAAGGCATTAGAATCAGGAACGAAAACGAAAGGTTGCGCATGAATTTTGCTTTGAACTCTCCATAAGTGAGTGTTTTTAGTTTCTCCACAACGATGGCCCAAAATCCGCCCTGTGTTGCCTCTTCCAATTCAGTTGATAGAGAGGCTTGTTTGCTGAATCCTGCCTTTTTGTTTTGGATCAATTGCAAACTTTTCTCTATTTGTTCTTTCTCCTTTTGGCTGATCAAACCTAACGAATCCTTTTGTTTAATGGCTGCTTCAACTTTTTGTTGGTTTAAACTGTCGTTCTCCATGTCAATAGAATCGATGTAGCCATAAA
>JAGPIS010000138.1 GCA_018054835.1 Breznakibacter sp.
GTGTAGTGCGGATCGCAGAGCCTGGGATGGTTGGCAATCAGCCTTAAACGAGTCAAGGCCTGCAGTGCCATGAAAGATACTTTATGGACCTGGGCATAATCGAAGTTCTTAAGGATCTCGTTGCGGATGCCCGAACGCTCTTTTTCATACACCTTCTTTTGCTCCGGTGTCATCTCGCAATAGAGCACCTGCTCGGTGATGGGTGGTAAATCTTTGGCCACCATCTCCTTGGTTCTTCTCAGGATGAATGGGGTAATGATTTTACGAAGTTTAATCTCCTTCGATTCATCCTTATTCTTGGTGATGGGGATTTCGAAGTGGTTCCTGAAAAAGTTCTGGTTCCCCAACAACCCCCGGTTGACAAAGGTCATTTGTGCCCACAAGTCGGTCAAGCTGTTCTCAATGGGCGTGCCGCTGAGCACCAGCTTGTGGGTGGCTTGAATTTCGGTGACGGCATGGTATATTTTCGAAGAGGGATTTTTGATGTTTTGGCTCTCATCGAGTATCAAATACAAAAAATTGTAATTCGAAAGGTACTCCAAGTCGTTGCGGAGGATGCCGTAGGTAGTGAGCACCACGTGGTAATGGCGCAAAATTTTGCCAATCTCGTTGGATTTCAAGCGACTGTTGCCCGTGTAGAGGTAAACCTTCAGGTGGGGGGCGAATTTGCGTATCTCGTTCTCCCAGTTGTGGATCAGGGAGGTGGGCATCACAATCAACGTGGCGGGTTTGCTCGATTGGTTGAAACCCGGCACCAGGGTGCTGTCAAACAGGGTGGCCTGCTTCGCGGCAGGAGCTTCCATGTCGTGGCCGCAATTTGGTTCTTCCCCCGAAGGATTGCATTCGTATATGTCGGTGAGCAAAGCAATGGTTTGCAGTGTTTTACCAAGTCCCATGTCGTCGGCCAAGATTCCGCCCAAGTTGTGTTTGTGGAGCAGGCTCATCCAAGCATACCCTTCCAGCTGATAGGGTCGCATTTGCGCTTTCAGTGCCCGCGGTTGCTCCAGTAAGCCATTCTGTGTGAAATTTGCCAGTTCGGATAGTTTGTTGTCCCAGTTTTTATCCGTCTGCATCTCATCATCCGAAGGAAACAAACTAAAATGCATCTTGTCCAAGATGATGTGGTCGTCGTTCTCCTTGGCAAACTGCATCAAATCGGTGTAGCGTGAAAACCACTCTTCGGGCATGACAAATATTTTGCCGTTGGGAAGCTTGTATTCACGGTTGCCACTGATGATGTTCTTACGGAAACGGACGAAAGGTATCTGAAACTCGTCCAGAATCACCAAGGCCTGTATGTCGAACCAGTCCTCTTCAGTTTTATAGCGGAAATCGAGTTTCACCTCCCCGGTGTAATAAGGCTCCTTGAAACCGCTCTGGATCAAGTCAATCCCTTCCTGGGTTAGGGTAGCTCCATTTTCATTGATCCATTCAATGATGTTGTATAAGGCCGTCTGGCTGTTGATGGTTTCTGGCTTGAAATTGCAATTCACCGAATGCTTCAAGCCCATGTTTTTCAACAGCGAGATGATGTCCTCTTCCCACTCCTTGTCGCGATTGAATTTGTAAAAGACATAGCGGTCGTTTTCATTTTTCAGATCCACAAAGATGGATGATTTGGTGCCCGCCAGGTATTTACGCTGTTCGTATTGGAACTTCAGGACCAAAACAGCCTGCATGCTCAAATCGTTTTCCAACGAAAGGATGGCTTTGCGATCCACCTCTTTTTCTTTTATATCAAAGCCAGTGGCCGAAACCTCATGGTCGCGCACACAGTTTTCGACAAAGGAGGACATGTATTTTTCCACACTGCGTCCTGGAACCGAAATCTTGTTCTTCTCCACAAAAGGTTTGAACTTTTTACTGTCGATGTTTTTGAAGCGGTAAAGGTGGTGGTTGATGAGCAGAGTGGCCGGATTAGCGGTTATTTCGGAGATGTCCCTTTTGAAGAGGTTCAATTCCTTGTTGCTTTCCGATATTCTTAGCGTGTAGGAGAGCTCCTCGGGGTTGAGCGAAAAATGAAACACTGCTTTGCTGTGTTCCGCTGAAATGGATACTTGGTCGGAAATGTACAAGTTGCTGTACGTTACCATTTTGATGAATATTGGGATGCTGCTGGCAGCAATCAAGTCGAACGATTTGGCAAGCTGCTCCTCAATAAAGGGTCGGATGTGCTTGTTGATCATATCGTCGGTGAGCTTATCAAAGAACGATTTCAATGTTTTCTCTTTCGAAAAGCGTTTGAAGACGCTCTGTTCGTTTATCTTGTATAAGCTCTCGATAATCTCTTTTTCAATGCCCGTAAAAGGATATTTCCCCTCAGCGATATGCTGGGGCAACACCTGTTCTATCAAGGTCAGTGCTGGGGCATTATCCAACGACACCATGAATGGGATGGCCACATAGCCCAGGTTTTTCTTTTCGGTTAGGATGATGGAAAGTTGTTCCATTTTTATTTAGCGTAATAATATTAAAAAACAAGGTTCGAAAGAGAGCAAAAATAGATGAATTGTTTATTTATGCATACTATTTAACTAATCTTTTCCGGTTTTCTTTGAACTTTTTGGCTTTTGGATGGTATTACTGGCAATTAATGTGATGATTTAAACTATAGTATTGCACTCATGAACCATTTGATAGTATATGCCCATCCATCGCAAAACAGTTTTGGTCAAAAACTGGTGGATGTATTGATTGAACACAGCCAGGCGCAGGGTTGGGAAGTTGTTTTGCGTGATTTGTATGCCATAGGTTTCAATCCGGTTCTTTCGGCCAGTGATTTGGATTTGTTGCACAAAGGCATTACCCCCGATGAAATCATGGAGGAGCAGAAATATATTGTCCAGGCCGATCTGGTGACAGTCATTTACCCGCTTTGGTGGGCCGGGTTTCCCGCCATTCTGAAAGGTTATATCGACCGGGTGTTGTCGTGGGGTTTCGCCTACACCGCTGTGGACGGCAAGATCAAAGGATTGTTGAAGGGCAAAAAGGTATTTGTATTGACCACCTTGGGCAACAATCTGTCGAATTATGAAGCCAACAATCTGCTGACGGCCTTTCAAACCATCCACCGCGATGAGATTTTTGGTTTTTGTGGCATGGAGGTGGTGGCCCACCGTTTCTTTGAGAAGGTGACCACTGCCGATCCCGTGCTCTTGGGTCAATACACCAACGAAGTGCTTGATTTGTATCCCCATGCGGTTGGTGCCGGAACAACCCTCTGAACGCTGATTGATATGGCCAAGAGATAGGCAGTCAGGTAGATGTGTCGTGCATCGTGCGCAGTTATTCCGGATCTTTAAGCGAAGAGCGCACCCACCCCACCAACCTGTCGAACAGTTTGGCTGAGGCATCGGTGATCAACGATTCAATTAGCCTGCTGGGATGCAACAAGTAGGTCAACGCCAGCTTGTGCAGCATCAGTTTCTTTTCGGAGAACTCGATGTTCTGCACGATCTCTTGGCTCACCACATTGAAGTCGTTAAAGCTCTTGATTTGATGGATTCTGTCGCGGTGCCTCATTTTTGTGTGAAGAAGAATTTAATAACCGATTTGATGACAGGCTGATCCAACAGGGTGCGCCGGAGCAGCCAAACCAGCAAAAGGATGATGGTGAAAAAAAGTGAGATAAAAGCAAAGCCAATACCCGGAGTGTCGAAGCGTGAATCGATGTAATAAGCCGTGGCCAATGATAAAAAGATTAAAATCACTAAAACCAGGTTTGTGAAAATAAAGATCTTGAGCGCCTTGACTAAAATTCCGGAGATTGACTTTGCTACTCTTAATTTGTATAAATCGAAAAAAAGATCCAGATGCTCTTTAATGTCTTCGACCGTTTCCGAAAGTTCATTTTTCAGTTCGTGTTCCATTGGAAGAAAGTTACAGCGGCTTAAATATCCCCAGCCATTTGATTAACGATGTTGTTGATTTTCTCTTCCATTTGGTTGATCTTTTCCTCCAGATCGTGCGAATGGTGATTGCCCGAGAACCTTGATTTCATCTTTTTGAGTTCTTCGGTCATATCATCCAGTTTGTGTTTCAGCATGGCCCGCGTGTCGCTTCCTTTTGCCGGAGCGAAGAGCAGCGCTACCGACGCCCCAATGGCAGCACCGGTGATCAATCCTCCCAAAAAATTTCCTACGTTTCTCATCTTCAATTATTTAAAAGGTTATTACTAATGACATTGGAATGGGTGATGGTTACGCCCCAATCCATTACTTTAAAATTACCATATTGTGCCAACAAATGCAATTATTTTTTGATAATTTGATTCGCCAACTGGTGTGGTTATAGTTTGTTAAAATTACACTTTTCTTGGTATCATTATCAAGGGAAATGGCTGTTTTTATTTATATTTACACAACAGACAATCACTCAATAGCTATGCTTACTTCTGTATCGACATATTCCAGGGAGCGGACTGAATTATTGGCCGCTTATCGCAAATTGTTGCAGGCTACTCAGGCGATCCGCCAGCCCGATGATATCCGGCTGATTCGCCAGATAATGCAGGAGGCCAATGATCATCCGCAAGAATCAAAGGATGCAGCCAACCGGATCTATAGCCTGATGCACTCTTTTGAGGTGGCTACCATCGTGGTTTCCGAAATTGGGTTGGGGCGCACCTCGGTGATTTGTGCTTTGTTGTACGAAACCATTCAGTATTCGAAGCTATCCATCAGCCGCATCGAGGAGCTGTTTGGTTCGCAGGTCACCGTGATAACGGGCGGGCTGGTCAAGATTGCTGAGCTTTACCAGAAGAGTAATTCTGTCCAGAACGAGAATTTCAGGAAACTGCTACTGACCTTGGCGCAGGACTTACGGGTGGTGTTGGTGATTATTGCCGACCGGTTGAACACCATGCTCCGGTTGAGCCGCTTCAACCTCGAAGCTCAGCACAGCATCAGTGCCGAGGTGGGGTATCTATATGCTCCCATGGCCCACCGTATGGGGTTGTATGGCATTAAATCGGAGATGGAGGATTTGGTGATGAAATTCACCAATCGGGATGTCTATTCCCTGATTGCCCGCAAATTGAATGAGACAAAAAAAACCCGAGACAAATACATCAAGGAGTTTATCGATCCTCTAAAGGTGATGTTGGACAAGCAGGGGTTCAAATTCGAAATCAAAGGGCGCACCAAAACCATTCATTCCATCTACAACAAGATGAAAAAGTCGAATGTGGAGTTTGAACAGGTTTACGATTTGTTTGCCATCCGCATCATCCTGGATTGTGATATTGAGCAGGAGAAGGCCGAATGTTGGCGGGTTTACTCCCTGGTTACCGACAAGTATCAGCCCAATCCCAGTCGTTTGAGGGATTGGATTTCGGTGCCCAAAAGCAACGGTTACGAGTCGTTGCACACCACCGTGTTTGGTTCTGAAAACAAATGGGTGGAAGTTCAAATCCGTACCCGGAGGATGGATGAAGTGGC
>JAGPIS010000139.1 GCA_018054835.1 Breznakibacter sp.
GTCATCCATCCTGTTGGTTGGTTTCAGCGGGTAGGTGAGCTGCAAGTTGATCAATATTTCTGCATTGCAATCGGTGTAGGGTGGTTTGTTGGCGATCAGGTGGAAAAGGGTGATGGCCAGGGCGAACAGGTCGGATGAAGGGTTGATCAGGTAATTGTATTTCAGGAGAATTTCCGGCGGAGAATAGATTAATGAGAAGGGTGCGCGAACCCCGCTGTTGTCGGGGAAAAAGGTGCTTTGTTCGAAGTCGATAAGCATCACGTTCGAAAAATCCCAATCCTTGGCCGGTTGTCCTTCGGGATGCAATACCAATATGTTGGATGGTTTGATGTCGCGGTGCACGATGTTGTGTTTGTGAATCAATTCCAAGGCCGGCAACAGTTTCTTTGCCATCGTTATATAAGCCATCTCATCAATTTTACGGTGAATGGAAGGCGTCTTTAGGATGGTTTTAAGGTCGGTGCCGGAGAAGTAAGGGCGCACTACAAACAGTTGGTTGTTGTGCATGAAGAAATCGAGCACTGGGGCAATGCATGGATGGTCTATGGTTTTTAACAACGCCAGTATGGCAATCGCCTGCGGATGAACCAAGGTAAGGCTTTTTACAGCCACCGGCAATTGGTCGCTTTCACGATGGCCATGCCAAATGGTGCCAAAGCGGCCTTTCTTAGCAGTGGCTTCATTCAATAAAAAATTGGCAGTATCTCCTTTTACAAGTATCATACTGCCAAATATATTATTTTGTTTTTAAAAACGGTGGTGCTGTATTAAAAAACAGCACTGGATCAAATATAGCCCAAGATCCGGAGCATATCCTCCACTTTTTGTTCGTCGTTGAACAGGTAATCGATCAACTGCCCATTTTCATCGCGATCCACCACAATATGTTTGGGTGATGGGATCAGGCAATGTTTGATGCCACCATAACCACTGATGGAATCCTGGTAAGCACCGGTATGGAAAAATCCCAAATACAAAGGTTCTTTGTCATCTTCCTTGGTGAGGGGCATGTAAACCTGTTGGTTCAAGTCCTCCGTATTGTAATAATCGGAGTGGTCGCATGTTACACCACCAATATTGACGCGCGCGTAAGGCTTGTCCCAATAGTTGACTGGCAATAGGATGAATTTTTCAAAGATGCTCCAGCTATCGGGGATGGTGGTCATGAGGCTGTTGTCCACCAGATACCAGAGCTCCGAGTCGTTCTGTTGCTTGGCTTCTACCACTTTGAAGATGACGGCACCCGATTCGCCTACTGAGTAGCGGCCAAATTCGGTGAAAATATCCGGGTCGTCGATGCCTTCGATGGTGCACATCTCCTTGATGTTGCGTACCAACTCATTGACGATGTATTTGTAATCGTAATCGAAGCCCAGGTTGTTGCGGATGGGTAATCCACCGCCCAAGTTGATGGCATGCAAGCTGGGACACTGTTTTTTCAGCTCGGCATAAAGCGTGAGTGCTTTCTGGAACAATCCCCAGTAATACAAAGTATCTTTAATACCGCTGTCCACAAAGAAGTGCAACATCCTCAGATTCACGCGGTCGTTGTCCTTAATTTTTTCGTTGTAGAAGCGGATGATTTCCGTGGGTCGAATTCCCAGACGCGAGGTGTAGTAAGCCGCCTGAGGCTCTTCGTCGATGGCCATCCGGATGCCCACATTCACATTGCCTTCCACAATATTCAGCAAGCGGTCCAATTCAGGCATGCTGTCGAGCACCACCATGCAATTGGTGAAGCCCATTTTGTGCAACATATTTATTTTCTGCAGGTATTGTTCCGACTTGTGGCCATTGTTGATGATGATGATGTCCTTATCGATCAAGCCTTCGTTGTATAATTCCTTGATGATGTCCAAATCGTATGCCGAGGAGGTCTCTAGCTGAACATTGTATTGCAGGGTTTCTTTCACCACAAAACTGAAGTGACTGCTTTTTGTGCAGTAGCAGTAATGGTATTGACCCTTATATCCATTTGCACGAATTGCTTTACTAAACAGGTTACGTATTCGTTTAATCTGATCACCTATTTTTGGCAAATAGGTAAGCTTAAAAGGCGTTCCATATTTATCGATTAAATACTTAAGCGATATGTTATTAAAAAATAGATTGCCGTTTTCAATATTAAAACCTTCCTGGGGAAAGTAATAAGTTTGATCGATCAAATCAAAATAGGTACTCCTTGATTTCACTTTCAATGTTCTCTCTTTATTAATTGTTAATCTACATAAAATTAAATAATTATAACCTTTCGGCAGGCGATTAGTTTAAAGGGCAAATTTCGTATTTTTTTTGCTATTTTTCTCGTTTTGCAAAAATAAGATGATTAAATATTGTCAAAGAAAATTATTTTGGTTGTAACTAATTGACTATTATTAGGTTATAGGTAAAACGGGGAAAAAAATAGCAGTCTGAGGAATCAGACTGCCATTGATAATCAGGGAATTAAAACAAGGGATGTTTTTTTAACTATATGGTTTCAATGGCTTGAGGAGAGATTTGAACCTGCTTGCAGCAGAATCAACAATACACACCGTTGCACATTCAACTCTTTTAAATGTGGCGGTGGAACAATGTGATGAACTTATGGCAGCAAACAATAATTGCTACAATTGGGTTCAAAGCTCATTCCCCGAAGCTATTGAAACATACAATGCATGGCAGTTCTTCTGACTTACTCCTACTTTACCAGGCCTTCCCATTTCCATGTCGAAACAGTGGCAAAAGTGATTGGTAAAGTATTGATAGAGCTTACAGCAGCGGGACTGTTGCCGATTTTCACGGCATTCTCTTTTAATCCTCACCTCCGGAAGGGGGTTTGGAACCAATGCTTTGCAAATGTATGCTTTTTATCGGTTCAAACAATTTCGGAAAGTTTATTTTGTCAGGCATGGAAATAAAAAACCCTGTGAAACATTGTGTTCCGCAGGGTTGATATGTTGAATAACACATGGTTAATATACTGCTTGGGCAATTTGTTTGACGCTTTGTGTGGCCATCATGGTATAGAAATGCAAGGTGGGCACGTTGTGTTGAATCAGCTCTTTTGCCTGTTGGATGCCCCACTCCACACCAACGGTTTTTACCTCCTCATCGGTTTTGCATTTGCGCAACTCCTTAGCGAAGGCTTCAGGGATGTCCACATGGAATATTTTGGGAAGTACGGTCAGCTGGTTTTTCAGGGTGATGGGTTTCAATCCTGGCACGATGGGAACCTGGATGCCCATGGCTCGGCACTTGTCCACAAACTCGAAATATTTTTGGTTGTCGAAAAACATCTGTGTCACTATATATTCGGCACCTGCTTCCACTTTTTTCTTCAGCCAGAACAGATCCGATTCCAGGTTTGGGGCTTCCTCATGTTTTTCGGGGTAACCCGCTACGCCAAAGCTGAAGGGCGTAGCGAAAGGATCGATGAGCGTTCCGTCGAGGAATTTTCCCTGGTTCAAATCACTCACCTGGTTGACCAAGTCGTAGGCGTAGCTGTTGCATTCATCGTTGATTTGCAGGAAACGTTCTTTGTTGGAACTGTCGCCCCGCAGCAGCAGTACATCGTGAATGCCTAAAAAATTCAGGTCGATCAATGCATATTCCGTTTCGCTTTTTGTAAATCCCGAGCAAATGATGTGGGGCACCACATTCAAACCATATTTGTGCTGGATGGATGCTGCCACGGCCACTGTGCCGGGACGTTTGCGGATGACGCTCCTTTCAAACAGCCCTTTTTCGGTGTTTTTGTACACCACTTCATCGCGGTGCGAGGTGATGTTGACGTATATTGGATCAAACTCTTTTAATGCTTCAATGGTACCAAAGACTTTTTTTATGTCGTTGCCTTTGAGCGGGGGAAGCAATTCGAATGAAAATGCCGTTTGCTTCTGGGTTCGTAATAATTCTGCTACAGTCATGGTATCTTGTTATTTTCGGGTTTATTTCTTTATTGATTATTGATTATCGCTCAGGTTCAATGGAATCCATTTTTCCATCTCTTCGGTAGGGATTCCTTTTTTGCGAGCCAATAGCGCCACTTGGTCGTGTCCAATCTTTCCAACGCCAAAATAGATGGCCTGAGGATGTGCCAGATAGAGCCCGCTCACCGATGCATTGGGGTACATGCTGAAGTGCTCGGTCAAGGTGATGCCCACATGCTTTTCAACCTCCATGAGGTCGAATAGGGTGCGTTTCTCACTATGGTCGGGACAGGCAGGATATCCGAGAGCCGGACGGATGCCACGGTACCTTTCCCTGATGAAGTTTTCGGTATCGAAGGCTTCGTCGGGGGCATAGCCCCAAAACTCGGTGCGCAAGCGAAAGTGGAGCAGTTCGGCAAATGCTTCGGCCAAACGGTCGGCCAACGATTTAAACAAAATGCTGCTGTAATCGTCCTGCTGTTCTTCGTAATATTTGAGCCATTTTTCTATTCCAATACCAGCAGTGACGGCAAATCCGCCTATGTAATCCTCATACCCTGTAGGTGCCACAAAGTCGGCCAGTGAGTAGAAGGCCTCTTTGCCCGGTTTATCCTGTTGTTCCCTCATTTGATGCAGGATGGTTTTTATTTCTTTCCTGGTATCGTCGGTGTAAACGATGATCTCTTCATCTTTTGAATTGGCAGGATAGATGCCGAATACCGCATTTGCCGTGAGCATCTCATCTTTTTCAATCCTGTCCAGCATCTCTTGTGCATCCTGGAAAAGTTTCAATGCCTCAATGGCTTTCAGTTGGTTGTCGTCATCGGTGAATTTGCTAAGCCATTGTTTTTTTGTTGTTTCATCCGTTATCGCTGTAATGCCTTTAAAGCTTCCTGTCAGTCGCCAAGTGTGGAAAAAGAAGGTCCAATCGATGAATCGGCGAATCTCGGATAATGGGTAGTTGTTGAGCTCCTTGGTTCCTGTCATGAGGGGCTTGGCAATGGGCGACGTGCTCCAATCTATTTTGAATTTTCGCTTTCTTGCTTCTTCCAGGGGAATGATCGCACTCTCCTGTTTTTTGAAATGGTTGGCGCGCAGGGTCTCGTATTCTGATTTTGTATCGCGGGCGAATTTGTTGTCCTCTTTTTTCAACAAAAGGGCGCTCACCACCTGTGCACTCTTGGAGGCATCCTTTACATACACCACCGGATGGTCGTATTCGGGATCAATCTTCACCGCCGTATGGATTTTGGATGTGGTGGCCCCTCCTATCAGCAATGGCAATTCCAGTTTGCGGCGTTTCATTTCACGCGCTACAACCACCATCTCCTCCAGCGAAGGGGTGATGAGTCCGCTTAACCCAATGATGTCCACTTTTTTATCGATGGCTTCCTTTAGGATGGTGTCGGCTGGCACCATCACCCCCAAGTCGATGACCTCGTAATTATTGCAGGCCAGAATGACGCTGACAATGTTTTTACCAATGTCGTGCACGTCGCCTTTTACGGT
>JAGPIS010000140.1 GCA_018054835.1 Breznakibacter sp.
GTAAGGAATCGTTTCCTGAACATTGCTCACCACTTCGAGCGACTTATTATAGGCTTTGAATGAGATTTGATCCATCAAATAGTCCACCGTTGAGCGGATGTTAAACGGATAACTCTCAATCGTCATCTTGCCTGCCTCTATTTTAGAGAAATCGAGGATGTCGTTGATGATATTCAACAAACTGTCGCACGACTTGCTGATAATATTGACAATCTTACCTTGTTCCTTATTCAAAGTAGTTTTACTCAAAAGATCGGTGGCGCCCACAATCCCATTCATGGGTGTTCGGATTTCATGACTCATATTGGCCAGAAATTCCGATTTGGCCTTATTGCTCTCCGCGGCACGATTCAAAATCTCTTTTTGAGCCGTGATATCCATGAAAGCTTCTAGCAACAAATTGCGGTTTTCAATCCGGATGGGAATAATATTCTTCAGAATCACCCTTGAAATGTTATTCTCTTTGATAACCATGCGCGCTTCCTGGGTAATGACAGATGCTCCCGAGACCGAATCGGTATATTGTTCACTCTTCAATGTCTCAAAAACCTCCTGGTAAGGAACATGGCGAAGAGCCTCCAAGGCCAACCCGATATTGCCATACCCCATGATTTTGGCAGCAGTGCGGTTAACCTGCAATATCTCCTGCGCTTCACCAATCACCAACACCCCCACGGGCAAATTTTCGGTAATGGTGGACATGGTTTCCACCGAATCGCGCAACGATTCCGAAAGCCTCCGCTTTTCGGTGACATCTTCTTTGATGATCAAATAATTGGAAATGGTTTTACCCTCACCCATGACCGGGGATATCAATATCTTTTCCCATAAATCGCTGCCATCCTTGCGCACCGAGGCCACCTCGCCATGCCAGATCTTGCCATCCTGTATCGTTTGTAGCAAAATATGGTTAAGCTCACTGTAAACATCACCTTTGTCGGCCACCAACAGGTCAGAATGCTGGTAGTCGTCGATGGTGTATCCCGAAATACGCTCCATCCCCTTGTTAACATATTCAATATGGCCACGTGTATCCGCAATCATGATTGAGATTGGACTTTGATCAATGGCCAACGACAACAACTGGTTGCTTTCCTCGGTCTTGCGACGCTGCAACACAACATTCTTTATTTGGGTGATTAAAAAATAAGAGATCACAGCCACCACGATAAAAAAGACAAAAACGGTAAGGTACTTCAGTTGGCTGTAGTTTTGAATAATTGAGATACTCGAATTGTTCAAATACTGGTAACGCTTATTGATGGTATAAGAAATGCGGTTTTGAATCTCTCCCAGACGGGTGAACTGTTTATCGGCCTGCTTCAAATAAAACTCCAGCGAATTCATGGCAGCTCCCCCGATAAAATCTTCATTTTCCAAGTTTTGGTGGATCAAATCCTTTATCTTACCCGACAAAACTCCCAGATCCTGTATTTTTGGGATCAAATCCCCGATCTCCTTTACCGAACCGGTAAAATCATCCTGCTGATATTCAATCACCTCAACTATCTCATCCTGCCCAAAATAATTCACCGTCTTGATATCGGAAATCACGCCTCCCTGATGAATGACCCCTACGATACGGATGGTGTGTCCGATCAGCTGATCAATCCTGTTTTGAATGGAAGCAAGTTGTTGGCTCGACCGAACCGACCGATAATTATTGAATTCAATGTTCAACTCCAATAAATGGCGTTGCAGAAGCGTCTCCAGCTTTTGTTGTTGTTCCTGATTGTGGATCTTCCGCTGATAAGTAACGATATACGTCTCATCAAAAAAATTATCAATCAGTAAAATAAAAACTACCGTTGCCAGAAAGATAGTCAGCAACCAGTATAACTTATTAACTATAGGTTCACGACCCTTAAAAAGGGATGAAATTCTAATATGCCTCTTCACTCGATGCAAATAAAAACATTACTTAACAGTAAAGATAAATAATTTACCATTCAATTCATCAAAAACATGAAATAAATACTACTTAAAGAATTCATCGCCGCACAAAATGCTTGTTGATCCATTTAGGAATAACAATGGCTCCAATCAGCAAGTAGGGATAGTAACTGATCAACCGCCACAGAAGAGCCAAAGCGATGCCGCCACCCACCGGAATATAGGATGAAAGGAACTCTTTGAACACATATTCGGCAAAACCGCTACCACCTGGGGTTGGACTCACCAGCATCATAATCCACATCACCAATTGTTTACCAAAAACAATAAAATGCTCGAAAAGTCCCAAGTGGGAAAAGCCCAGAAATGAAATGATCAAAGTATTGACCACCCAATAGCGGGCAATCCAGCTAACGCAAGTAGCACCGAAAGCTTTCAACCAAGAGCTGAAAGGCCAGTTTTTAAAGAATCGTGAAGTTTCAATCAGGTCGTTACCGGCCTCGTTGGCCTGAGGGCGCCATTTACGGAGCAGGGACCATTTGAAAATCAAAAGCAAAAGGCTTTTCAAACCGCGTGGATTATAAAAAAGACCATAGCTCAACACAATAATATAGGCCAACTTCAAAAAATACCCCAACAGGGCAATCACCACAAAATGATCTAACCAGCCAGCCGAAACTAAGGAACTTTGAAAGAGATTGTTAACCCCAATAATCAGTAAAACCAGGGGGAACATAAGCACGAAAAACAGTTCATCGAGGAAAGAGGTCACCATCACCACCCCGGTCGCCCTCCCCAACCGGATACCTTCCTTGTTGAGGAAAAAAATGGCAACACTGGTACCTCCCACCGCCGAAGGGGTGATTGCTGAGGTGAATTCCCAAAGCATGATAATATTGAAGGCCTTGCGCCACGACAATTCGCCACCCGTGAGGATGCGGATGCGCACCATATAACCGATATCGCGCAAAACCATCATCAACAACGAGGCTCCCAACCAAAATAAGGAAAAAAAGGTGAATGAAAAAGCGTCAAGCGAGGAGGGATCGTATTCTTTATAGAACAAATAAGAGGTAACGATAAGCCCGATAATAACGGGAAAAATTACTTTCCCGGGACGGATGCTTCTGAGTATCTTTCCGGAGTTATCGGTCATGGCGTTCAGTTTTTACAAAAATAAAAAAACATCCACGCAATACAACTAGATTAATAGAAATAAAAAAAGACTACTTAAAAAGTAGTCTTTTGTGTGGAGACAAGGGGAGTCGAACCCCTGACCTCTTGACTGCCAGTCAAACGCTCTAGCCAACTGAGCTATGCCCCCTGATTGTTTTGCGATGCAAAGATACATATTCGTTTTAAATAAAAAATAGTCTGAATGAAAAAAAATAAAAAAATTCGATCACCCACCATAATCGCCTGTCCACCAATGTTTTAAAAAAAACAACAGAAAAAAAAGTAAAAAGAAGCCAAATTTTGATTATAAAACCCTATTTTTATCTCCGCAAAAGAAACTCAAAAGAGCTATTTTACTTGACTTTAATATAAAAAGAAGCTATTTTTAGGCATCAAAACTTTATTTGTATTATGGAAATCAAAAAGTCGCCCAAAGCAGATCTTGAAACCAAGAAGGCGGTCTTCATGCAAATAGGTTTAGTGGTAGCCCTTTCATTGGCATTAATTGCTTTTGAATGGACCACAACCGATGTAGCCCTAGGCTCCATGCAGATGACAGAAGACGTTGCAGCTGAGGAAGAGATCATTCCGATCACACGTCAGGAGGAGGTAAAACCACCACCACCACCACCACCACCAAAAGTGTCAGACGTTCTGAATATCGTTGAAGACGATGTGGAACTTGATGACGAATTGGAACTGATGGACACTGAAGCCAACGAAAACACCAGCGTTGACTACAAGGCCATCGTGGTTGAAGAAGAGGAAGAAGCAGATGCTCCAGTTTTCTTTATCGTGGAACAGATGCCAGTATTTCCTGGCGGGGAAGAAGCACTGAGGAAGTACATTGCCCAATCGGTGAAATATCCTGCCATTGCTCAGGAAAACGGTATCCAAGGGCGAGTGTTCGTAGCATTTGTTGTAAACACCAAAGGAGAAGTGACCGATGTGAAAATTGCACGCGGTGTTGACCCTAACCTCGACAAAGAGGCTATTCGTGTGGTGACCAACATGCCAAAATGGGCACCAGGTAAACAAAGGGGAAAAGCTGTAAAGGTTTCCTATACTGTGCCCATCAACTTTGTGTTGCAATAAATCATTGCCTAAAACAAAACAAAAACCCGGCTCGAAAGGCCGGGTTTTTTGTTTTCTCACAACTACGAGCGCCCCTTTTTTATCCTTGCCTATTGCATAAGTTCGAAAAAACAATTAGGTTTGTATCTACAAATAAAAGAGCATACTGAATGATAGAGAAACTATCGAATAAGCAAGACTTGGAAAAAGTCATTCTTGTGGGCGTAAAGACCCCGGAGATGAGCGTTCAGCAACTGGATGACTATCTCAAGGAATTGGCTTTTCTAGCAGAAACAGCGGGCGCCGAACCGGTAAAATACTTCACACAAAACCTTCCCGTACCCGATCCCCGCACCTATGTGGGGACTGGCAAGCTGGGAGAGATCAATGAATACATCAAAGTGCATGAGATACAAACCATCATCTTTGATGACGAATTAACCCCGTCGCAACTGCGGAATATAGAAAAAGAGTTGCACATATTGGTTCTGGACAGGACCAACTTGATCCTGGATATTTTTGCCCGGAGGGCACGCACTGCACACGCCAAGACTCAAGTGGAGTTGGCACAATACCAATACCTACTCCCACGATTGACCCGAATGTGGACCCACTTGGAGCGCCAAAGGGGCGGCATAGGAATGCGAGGACCGGGTGAGAAAGAGATTGAAACCGACCGGCGTATCATACGCGACAAAATCGCTCTACTGAAAGAGGATCTCAAGAAGATTGACCGGCAAATGATGACGCAACGTCAAAACCGGGGTAAACTGGTGCGCGTGGCTCTGGTGGGCTACACCAACGTAGGCAAATCAACCCTAATGAATGTCCTGAGCAAATCGAACGTGTTTGCCGAGAACAAATTATTTGCCACGCTCGACACCACCGTGCGCAAGGTAGTGATTGGCAACCTCCCCTTCCTATTGGCCGACACCGTGGGTTTTATCCGCAAGTTGCCCCACCATTTGGTGGAGTCGTTCAAATCGACCCTCGATGAAGTGAGGGAGGCCGACATCCTGTTGCACATTGTGGACATCTCACACCCAGGCTTTGAACAGCAGATTGAGGTGGTGAACCAAACGCTCCACGAACTGGATGAAAGGGACAAACCACAAATATTGGTTTTCAACAAGATTGACGCCTACAGCTACACCCCAAAGGAGGCCGATGACTTGTCGCCCGTGACGGCGGCCAATTTCACGCTGGATGATT
>JAGPIS010000141.1 GCA_018054835.1 Breznakibacter sp.
GGTAAGTACTATTCGCCAACGGTGGATGGCCATTTTTCGCTGATGGTGAAAAAGGGTGATTTTGTCAGGTTCTTGCACATGGGTTACAAGGATGCCCAGATTCTGGTGTCGGACAGTCTTTATGATGAGAATTATCTTATGGGGGTGTTTTTGAGCCAAGACACCATTCGTTTGCCGGAGGTGATTGTAGTATCGCGCTACGACCGGTTGGCCATCCAGGCACGATATATGCCGGTGGTGATGTCGCCCTCCATGATCAATGCGAGCCAGAATATCCGCAAGAGCACCCATGTGGCGCTGACGACTGCGCCATCGCGCATGGATGCTGAGATGAACCAAAGTATGGTGTTGAGCGAGAAAACACGCGACATTGTCTATCGGGGTATGATATCGCCCGATCGCATTTTGGGCGTTGGATCCGAGCAGTTGACCGTTATTATGAGAGGCTTGACGGAAAGGGACAAGGAGTTGAGGCGCACCGACCGGGCACCAATGACCAAGTCGGAAATAGATTATATGCTATATTTGTACCGCCAATCGTTAAACAAATTGAATAAATGATGGTTTAAGCATGAACTATCGTTATTTTTGTTGCCTTGTTTTGTGAGGTTATTATTTACTGCGAAAAAATATAAAATGAGTCATATTCATCATGCAGGTTATTCAAGCGATGATTCGCATCATAATGAGGAGCTGACCAGTAAACTGGCCGGTCTTTATTCAAGTGTATTGGAACTATTGGGTGAAGATAAAGAGCGGGAGGGGTTGCTGAAGACGCCTGAGCGCGTTGCCAAGGCCATGCAGTTTTTAACGCGGGGATACCACATCGATCCCGAACAGATATTGTTGTCGGCCATGTTCCGCGAAGATTACCAGCAAATGGTGGTGGTTAAGGATATTGAAATCTATTCGATGTGTGAGCACCACATGCTGCCGTTTTTTGGCAAAGCTCACGTGGGTTACATTCCCCGGCACCATATCACCGGGTTGAGCAAGATTCCCCGTGTGGTGGATGCCTTTGCCAGCCGCTTGCAGGTTCAGGAACGGTTAACCACTCAAATTAAGGATTGTATCCAAAAAACATTGAATCCCTTGGGTGTGGCTGTGGTGATTGAAGCTTCGCACATGTGCATGCAAATGCGGGGGGTGCAAAAACAGCATTCGGTGACCACCACATCGGACTTTACGGGGGCATTCTTGAAAAATATTGCCACGCGCGAGGAGTTTTTCAACATCATTGGCTCAAGGATGCATTGAGTTTCCATAGTTAGAAATAAAAAAATCCGGCTTTACCGGATTTTTTTATTTTATGCTATTCGTCGATGGCATCGACTGTGAAGCCTGCTTTTATAAGATCGTCGTAATACCTGGGGTACGATTTGGTGACCACCATGGGGTGGTTGATCGTTACCCGGTTGAATTTCAAGGCGGCTGGCGCGAAGGCCATGGCCATGCGGTGATCCTCGTAGGTGTCGATGGTAGGGTTTTCCTGCGGAGCCAAGGTGGTGCCATCCCATGCCAAATCGTCGGTTTGGTTTGAGGTGAGTTCAAATCCCAATTTTCGCAGTTCCACCATCAAGGCATTGATGCGATCGGTCTCCTTGATTTTCAAGGACTCCAGGCCGGTGAAATGGAATGGGATGCCCAAGCAGCAGCAGGTCACAGCCACGGTTTGTGCCAAGTCGGGTTGGTCGGTGAAGTTGTATTTGAAATTGGTGGTTTTATGGCCACCCTGTTTGAGTGTGGTGCCTGAAACCGTGTGACGGGTTTGGACGCCCAATGATTCAAATATCTTGGCGACGGCTGAATCGCCCTGGCAGCTGTTTTTGTGCAGTCCCAGTAGTGTTATTTCAGAACCCGGTTGCAGTGCCACCATTTCGAACCAGTACGAAGCAGCACTCCAGTCCGATTCCACCGATGTTTTAACGGGTTGGTAAGTTCCTTCGGGAATAGTAATGGTGTCGTTTTTCCAAAAACCTCGCACGCCAAAAAGATCCATCAGTTGGAGGGTCATTTCGATGTAGGGTTTGGAGATGACCTTGCCGGTCAGTTTGATCTGGAGTCCGCCGCGCACTTCGGGGGCAATCATCATCAGGGCCGAGATGTATTGGCTGCTGATGTTGCCCGGTAGCTCGATGGTGCCGCCGGTTAAGGCGCTTCCAAAAATCCGCAGTGGTGGGTAACCCTCTTTTTCGATGTATTCTATTTTGGCGCCCAGCTGGTTGAGGGCATCCACCAAAATTTTGATGGGGCGTTGTTTCATGCGCTCCGATCCGGTGATGACCCATTCGCCAACAATTTTCGACAGGAATGCCGTTAGGAACCGCATGGAGGTGCCCGCCGCCCCCACATCAAACGTGTTGGAGTGGGAGGTCATGGCTTGTTTCATCACGCGGGTATCGTCGCTCTCCGATAAGTTGCCAATTTCATAAGGGCTGTAGCTCAGTGCATTCAAAAGTAGTAGCCGGTTGCTGATGCTTTTGGACGATGGCAGTTTTATTTCGGTGTTGTGGAGACTTTTGGGGGCTATAATTTCGTGTTTCATGGTTGCTTGGTGTTGGTGTAAAACGTCAGGGCTTCGATTATCTCATCGCTGTTGGCATGTTGGTTGATGGCAATGTCGCCAATATCTTTGAGTAGAGTGAAGTTGATCTGGTTGGAGTCGTTCTTTTTATCGTGCGTCATCAGCTCAATCAATGCAGGGAAGTTATCCTTGTTGATGTGGAAATGGCCATACAATTGGTGGATGTACCGGGTAATTTCCATCAGCTTATCCATGGGGAACTGCAGTTGCTTGTGGCTGAGGTATAGCTCGGCAACCATGCCGTAGGCCACCGCATAACCATGTAGCATGGGCTGATCCTGTTGCATGGCAAAAGTTTCGATGGCATGGCCGATGGTATGCCCGAAATTCAAGGCTTTGCGGATGTTCTGCTCCTTGGGGTCATTCTCAACAAAATGATCTTTTATCCGGATGGAGTCGTTCACCAATTGATTCAATAGGTTCAAGTCGGGGTGGGAGATGTCGAATGCCTTGAGTTGCTGCCATGTTTTTTCATCGTGGATGAAGGCGTGTTTCAACAGTTCGGCATAGCCCGAAAGTAAGTTGGGGATGTCGAGGGTGGCGAGGAAGTTGGCATCGATGAGCACGGCCATGGGATTGGCAAAAAAGCCGATTTCGTTTTTCAATCCACCCAGGTTGATGCCGGTTTTTCCACCTATGGACGCGTCCACTTGAGCCAGGAGTGTGGTTGGGATGTTAATGAATTGGATGCCCCGCTTGAACGAAGCGGCGCAAAAACCTCCCAAGTCGCAGGGCATGCCACCTCCCAGGTTGATGAGCAGGGAGTGCCTGTCGGCACCCTGGTTGCTTAATGCGGTCCACACCTTTTGTGCGGTTTCGATATGTTTGTTCACATCTCCTTGCGGGATGATGATGATTTTTGAGGGATGGATGCCAAGGCTTTTTTCAATAAGCGGGAAACAGTATTGGTAGGCTCCTTCGTCGGTGAGCAGAAAAATTTTATCCGGTTCAAACGCTTTGGTTATCTCTTGTATGTCGGAATTGATTTCTTGAGCCTGATAGACTTTCGATCCGGTTGATAGTAGTGGCAGCATATTCCTGTTTTAGGCAAAAATAATCAAAAAATAGCACAACCCCTATGTGGGGTGTGTTTTTAGAATGAAAAAGCGGCCGATATTGTTGATTTATCGCCGTTTTCCTTTGGGTTGTGATGATTTGTAATCAGATGGTTATTTGATCTTGTGGAGGGCTTCCGCTATTTTTTTGCGGTCGTTTACCGAAACGGCGCTTAACCCGATAAATGGGTAGCGAGCCCTGCCTTTGCTGGTATTGACATCCAGTTTGAGATTGGCGCCAATGCCCAGGATGCCGTTGTTAACCTTGATGCGGTGGAGTTGTTCGCCTTTTATTTTGATGCGCTTGTATTTGCGGCCAATGGGGAAGATGCGGTAATACTTGATATCTGCCTCCCGGTTGTTGATTTCGATGTTCATGTAGTGGTAGCCTGCAAAACGGTAAAGGAGGATGAGCACGACCAAGGTGCTCCACAACAAGAGCGTATAGTTGAGCAGTAGCAGTATATTTCCAAAATAAGCCGTCATTAATAAAATGGCTGTCAGGATAATGGCACCGGAGTAGAATAGGGCTATAGATGAGGCTTCTTTTTGATTGGACAGTTTCATATTTCCTTTTTTTGTTGTTTCCACGAATTTACAATAAAAGATTGATACTTGAAGTTAATTGTTTTGCCGCACTAAAATAATTTTTAACTTTAGTGCTGAATGATATGCTTCACCCAGATTGGACGAAATACTAAAATATAGGATTGCAATTGGCTTGGTAAAGGGGATTGGCCCTGTTTTGGCCAGGAATCTCATTGCCTATTTGGGCGATGAGTCTGCCATTTTCCGTGAGTCGGTCGGAAGCTTGGCCAAGGTGCCCGGTATTGGTTCCGTATTGGCAGCTTCCATCGCAAAGTCGGATGTGTTGGCTCGGGCCGAGCAGGAGTTGCTTTTTATTGAAAAGCACAAATTAGATGCCCTATACTTTACCGATAACCGTTATCCTGTGCGATTGCAGATGTGTGAGGATGCACCGCTTGTTTTGTATTCCAAAGGCAATGTGGACTACAACGCTCTGCATACCTTGAGCGTGGTTGGCACCCGCCGGCCAAGTGAAAATGGTAAAGAGATTTGCGAACGGCTGGTTCAGGATTTGGCACCACTTTTCCCCGGACTGGTTGTGGTGAGTGGGATGGCCTACGGCATTGATATTTGTGCGCATAAGCAGTCGTTGAAGAGTGGCCTGCCCACCATTGGGGTGTTGGCGCATGGCCTGGATATGCTTTATCCATCGGTGCACCGCGATGTGGCCATTCAGATGTTGGATCAAGGGGCTTTGGTGACCGAGTTTATGAGTGGGACGCAGCCCGACCGTCAGAATTTTATCCGCAGGAACCGTATCATTGCCGGATTGGGCGATGCCACTTTGGTGGTGGAGTCGGGCATCAAGGGGGGCGCTTTAATCACCGCCGATATTGCCTCCTCGTACAACCGTGATGTGTTGGCTGTTCCTGGATTTCCTGGTGTGGTCACATCCGCTGGATGCAATTATTTGATCAAAAAGAATATTGCTGCCTTGGTGGAGTCGGTGGAGGATGTGTTGGCGGCACTGGGGTGGGAGATGCCATCAACCGACAGGGGCGCTGTGCAACGCACACTCTTTCCTAATTTTTCTAATCCGGAGGAACAGGTGTTGTTTGAGCTTCTGGTGCGTGAAGGGGAGTTGACATCCAGCGTTCTGAGTGTGAAGAGTGGCATCCC
>JAGPIS010000021.1:0-14149 GCA_018054835.1 Breznakibacter sp.
AAAGGCATTTCTATATTATAGAACAGGTCTTTGACATGGCTTTCTTGAAGCTTCGGTTCAAATATTTCGTAGAGTTGCCAGGTGATATCGGCATCTTCGGCGGCGTACTCTTTAATTTTTTCATGGGTGACATCGCGCATATTCCCCTGTTGGGCTCCTTTTTTGCCAATCAGTTCTTCTATGGAAATTGGGCGATAGTGTAGATATGTTTCGGCCATAAAATCCATGCCGTTTTTCAAGCCCGGGTAGAGCAGGAAATGGGCGATCATGGTGTCGAAAAGCTCCCCTTTGAGGTCGATGTTGTAGTTTTTGAGCACTAGTAAGTCGTACTTGATGTTTTGCCCCACTTTTTTTATTTGGCCATCTTCAAATACCGGGCGAAGTGCCTCTGTGATTTCAAGTGCTGCTTCGCGTTCCTTTGGGATGGGGATGTAATATGCTTCATGGGCTTTCCAAGAAAAAGAGATCCCAACCAGTTCGGCATTGGTGGTTTCCAATGAAGTGGTCTCGGTATCGAAGCAGAATGATTTTTGAACACTTAAATCCATTATTAAGGATGTTAGTGCCATTTCATTGTCTATCAGGTAATAGTTGTGGTCTGTATTGTTTGCTGTTTTGAAAGATGAGTAATCGATCGTTTGGGGTATGTTGATGCCAGCTTGGGCAAAAAGGTCGCCCATGGGAGCCGCCTGTTGGCGCATGCCAAAATGGTCCTCGATGCGAGTGATCAATGTCCGGAACTCCAGCTCTTCGAAAATGCGTGTCAGCTCCTTAGAATCCGGCCTGTCAATCTTAATATCTTCCTGGTTGAAATCTATTGGAACATTGATGTCTATTGTTGCTAGTTGACGCGATAGTTTAACTTGTGCTTCGTAGGTTGCAAGGTTTTCTTTTTGTTTGCCTTTTTGTTGTTCAATGTTTTGGTAAACGCCATCAATGCTGCCATACTCCTTGATGAGTGCTTTTGCCTTTTTTTCGCCAATGTTTGGGCATCCGGGGATGTTGTCGGCAGCATCGCCCCACAAACCCAAAATGTCGATCACCTGGATAGGCTCCTGCACCTCAAAATGGTCGCAAACCTCCTGAACACCCCAAATTTCTATGTCGTTTCCATTGCTTTTGGGCTTGTAAATCTTAATGTTTTCTGATACCAATTGAGCATAGTCTTTATCCGGCGTTACCATAAATACTTTATAGCCTGCTTGTTCTGCTTTTTTAGCCATGGTGCCAATTACGTCATCCGCTTCGAATCCTTCTTTTTCCAAGATTGGTATGTGCATGGCATTCAGTATTTTCTTAATGTAGGGCACTGCCAGTTTGATGTCCTCCGGTGTTGCCTCCCGGTTGGCCTTGTATTGGGGGTAGAGGTTGTGCCTGAAATTCAATCCCGCTGGGTCGAAGGCTACAGCCAGGTATTCCGGTTTACCTTTTGTCAGCACTTCCAGTAGCGAGTTGGTGAAACCAAATATGGCCGAAGTGTTTAACCCTTTTGAATTGATTCGGGGGTTGCGGATAAAGGCATAATAGGCCCTGTAAATTAAGGCGTAGGCATCAAGAAAATACACTTCGTTTTTTGAATCAGACATTTTTATCGGGTTTACTTATTTAACAAGCAAATATACAGTTTTTAAAATGTTTGCCCTTTGATTTTTTTTGTGAGGGCTCTTTTGATGGCTTTTGCAATAGCTTTTTTATTCGTAATCACCAGTCTTTAAACCTTTTTTAATAAAAAAATATCTCCGTATGCCGAAAAATTAGCCTAACTTTGCGCTCCTTATAAAGAAGTATATGCAGAAAATACGAAATGTGGCGATCATAGCCCACGTTGACCATGGTAAAACAACCTTGGTGGACAAGATGTTGATGGCCGGAAAGTTATTTAAAGATCACCAAAAGGTTGGTGAACTGATGATGGATAGTAATGATCTGGAGCGGGAGCGCGGAATTACAATTCTTGCCAAGAATGCTGCTGTCGTTTGGAAAGATTACAAAATCAATATCATTGACACCCCTGGTCACTCCGATTTTGGTGGTGAGGTTGAACGTGTGTTGAATATGGCCGATGGTGTGCTTCTTTTGGTGGATGCCTTTGAGGGTCCCATGCCGCAAACACGTTTCGTTCTGCAAAAAGCCATTCAAATGGGATTGAAACCCATTGTGGTCATCAACAAAGTTGATAAGCCCAACTGTCGCCCCGAAGAAGTACACGAGTCGGTTTTCGATTTAATGTTCTCTCTGGATGCCAATGAAAACCAGTTGGATTTCCCTTCTGTTTATGGTTCGGCTAAGGAGAATTGGATGAGTACCGACTGGAAAGAAAGAACCGATAATATTGATGCTATTTTTGAAGCCATCATCGAACATATTCCTGCACCCGTTAAAATTGAAGGAACACCCCAGTTGCTTGTGACCTCCTTGGAATATTCTAACTATACCGGACGGATAGCGATCGGTCGCGTTCATCGTGGGGACCTGCGTCCTGGAATGGATGTGAGTTTGTGCAAACGTGACGGACGCATCATTAAAAGCCGGATCAAAGATCTTTACCTTTTTGAAGGGATGGGTAAGATAAAAACCGATTTGGCTCAATGTGGTGAACTTTGTGCGATTGTTGGTATCGAAGGTTTTGACATTGGTGATACTGTTGCCGATATTGAAAATCCAGAGCCATTGGATCCCATCTCCATCGATGAGCCAACCATGAGTATGTTATTTACCATCAATAACTCACCATTTTTTGGCAAAGAAGGTAAATTTGTTACTTCGCGCCATATCCGCGACCGCTTGGACAAGGAGTTGGAGAAAAATCTTGCTTTGCGCGTGGAGACGACCGACAGCGCTGATTCTTGGAACGTTTTCGGACGGGGCGTTTTGCACCTCTCTGTATTGATTGAAACTATGCGCCGGGAAGGTTACGAGCTTCAGGTGGGTCAACCACAGGTTATCATCAAGGAGATAGCCGGTGAAAAAAATGAGCCTGTTGAAGATTTGACCATCGATTTACCCGAAGAGTATTCTGGTAAGGCCATTGAATTGGTTACCCAGAAAAAAGGTGAATTGCTGACCATGGAGCGTAAAGGCGAACGAATCCACCTCGAATTCCGTATTCCATCGCGCGGTATCATTGGTTTGCGTAGTAATCTTTTGACCGCTACTGCCGGTGAAGCTATTATGGCACACCGTTTTATCGGTTTCGAGCCTTGGAAAGGGGTCATTGAAAAACGTCAGAATGGCTCCTTGATTGTTTTGGAATCGGGTACAGCCTTTGCTTATGCTCTTGACAAATTGCAGGATCGTGGCAAGTTTTTCGTAGCACCACAGGAAGATGTGTATATGGGTCAGGTTGTTGGTGAGAATAACCGCGAAGGTGATTTGACTATCAATATCACCAAATCGAAAAAACTCACCAATATGCGTGCTTCAGGTTCCGATGATAAAGTTCGTTTGGCTCCACCCATCGTTTTCAGTCTTGAAGAGGCCTTGGAATACATTCAAGGTGATGAGTATGTGGAAGTTACACCAAAGAGTATCCGTATTCGTAAAATTTTGTTGACCGAAGTTGACCGAAAAAGAAACTCAAGATAACTAAATAGCAGTTTTGTTGTTATATTAAGGGTCGTTGATACAGCGACCCTTATTTTTTTGCCAAACATGATACCGTATATCGATATTCATACGCACCAACCTTCGTCCTCCCAAGCTGTTTTTGAGGTGGCGAATATACTTCCCTTTGAGGTTCCGGTTGGGGGTACGGGTCATTTTTCGGCGGGCGTACATCCTTGGTATATCGCTAAAGATCAGTTGGAAGCCTATCACGATTGGCTTGGGCAATTGTCGGCTGAGAAACATTGTTTGATGATCGGTGAGGCAGGGTTGGATGGTTTTTGCCAGACTGATGCGCTTTTGCAGGATCAGGTTTTTCGATGGCAGATCGAATTGTCGGCATCATTGAATAAACCGCTATTGGTTCATTGTGTGAAAAGGTACAACGAAATGATTGTTTTAAGTGACCAGTACAACGGTCACTCTCCATGGATTTTACATGGGTTTCAATCTTCGGTGGAGATGGTTCACCATTTGCTCGACCGCAATTTTTTGTTTTCCTTTGGAGCTGCCTTGTTGCGACCCAATCCCAAGTTGGTAGCCGCCCTTAGAGCCATACCGATTGACCGTCTGTTTTTGGAAACTGATGATGCAGGTGTGCCTATTGAGAGGATTTATGAGGCAATAGCCACTTTTTTGGAAATGGATATGGCACGGTTAAAAGTAAGGATGTATAATAATTTTAAGCGACTTTTTAATGTTGACGAATTGGCTTGAACGAACAGAATTATTGTTGGGAAATGAAAAGGTTCAGAAGCTGAATCGGGCTCATGTGTTGGTCGCCGGACTTGGCGGGGTTGGATCCTATGTGGCCGAGCAACTGGTGCGCAGTGGCATTGGCCGCCTCACCATTGTGGATGGCGATGTGGTTCAATCGAGCAACCGAAACCGGCAATTGCCTGCATTGGTGTCCACACTTGGTCAACGGAAAGCTGCCGTTATGGCCACACGTTTGCTTGACATCAATCCTGAACTTGAATTGACTGTTGTTGACCAGTTTATGATGGGCAAGGATTTCGAAACGTTGCTTGAGCAGCCCTTCGACTTTGTGGTGGATGCCATTGATTCGCTCAGCCCCAAGGTATTTTTGATCGTGCATACCCTACAGCGCAATTACAGGCTGGTTTCATCCATGGGCGCAGGAGGAAAGCTTGACCCCTCGTTGGTGCAAATCACCGACATCAGCAAAACCTATAATTGCAAGCTATCGCGCATGGTGCGCAAGCGGCTGGGGAAATTCGGCATTAAAAAGGGTTTCCCAGTTGTGTTCTCCTCCGAGATGGTGGATCCTGAAACGGTTGTTTTCACCGAGAATGAACGCAACAAGAAAACTACCACGGGTACCATCAGCTATTTGCCGGCCATATTTGGGCTGTACGCCGCATCGCACGTCATTAGGGAAATCATATCATAGTTTTGTCATGATTTTACAATATTTGAATGATGGCCATTTACCCGCCGTGCTCGCCATTGCCGACAGCCGGTTTGGAAAGGGGTATATCACTCGTGATGAATTGACAAATAGTTCAGCCATAGTACTGGTTGGTGTTGAGCAAGGTGTTGTGGTGGGGTTTGTCCTATTTTACCTCATGCCAAGCAGCGAGTTCCCCATTGAGCTTTATGGTAATTATCCACAGGGCGATCGGGCGCTTTATGTCAAGTCGGTAGCCGTTCATAACGGTTTTGAGCGGAGAGGTTATGCCACCGCGCTCCTGAATATGGTCATCAATATCGCGCGAAGGCAAAATGTTATCTGTTGTTATGCCTATTTGTGGATCACTGCAGGCGCCATACCTGCCGGAAGTGTTTTTGATGCCTTGGGCTTTGAACCTGTTTTGGAGATCAATAATTTCTGGTACCAATCCAGTATGAAACAGCCTTTTGATTGTCCAATTTGTGGTCATCCTTGCCGTTGTTCCGCGCAATTGGTTTGCCGCTCCTTGGTGAAGCGGTGTTGCTAAAAAATGGTTTTGTGTTAAAAAACAGGTTAATTGTCTCTTTTTGGTGTTTAAAATCATTACCCATATCGTAATTAAGCATTACCTTAGCTTCTATTATTAAGTTAAAATCTAAACTAAATATTATGAGTAGTATCGATTGGAGTAATCTCTCTTTTAGTTATATGAAGACCGATTACAACGTTCGCTGTTATTATCGCGATGGAAAATGGGGCGAGCTAGAGGTCAGCTCCTCAGATCAGATTGATATCCATATGGCTGCCACCTGCTTGCACTATGGGCAGGAAGCATTCGAAGGGTTGAAAGCCTTTAAAGGGAAAGATGGGAAAATTCGTGTCTTCCGTGTTGAGGAAAATGCCAAGCGCCTCCAAAGCTCTGCTCATGGCATCCTGATGGCGCCCGTTCCTGAAGAGTTGTTTGTGGAGGCTGTCAAGAAGGTGGTGAAGCTTAACGAGCGTTTTGTTCCGCCCTATGGTTCTGGTGCGTCGCTTTACCTGCGACCTTTGTTGATAGGCACTGGTGCTCGTGTTGGTGTTTCTCCCGCCGATGAATATCTTTTCATGATCTTTGTTACCCCCGTGGGGCCTTATTTTAAGGAAGGGTTTAAACCCACCAATATGATGATCAGCCGTCAGTACGACCGTGCGGCACCCAATGGTACTGGGCATATCAAGGTGGGTGGAAACTATGCAGCCAGCCTGGTTGCCGGCAAATTGGCTCATGAGAAAGGCTATTCAGCTGTCCTTTACCTTGACAGTAAGGAGAAAAAATATATTGACGAGTGTGGTCCTGCCAATTTCTTTGTGATCAAAGACAATACTTATGTGACGCCGGAATCGCATTCCATTTTGCCATCCATTACCAATAAGAGCTTGTATGAGTTGGCCAAGGATAGTGGTTTGAAAGTGGAAAGGCGCCCAATCATGCTCGAGGAACTCGATTCTTTTGAAGAGGCCGGAGCTTGCGGTACAGCTGCTGTCATCAGTCCCGTTGGGCGCATTGACGATGTGGATACCGGAAAATCGTATGTGTTCAGCAAAGATGGCAAACCGGGCAAGGTTTGCGAAATGCTTTACAATCGGTTGAGAGCTATTCAATATGGCGATGAGGCCGATAAATTTGGATGGATCACCATTATTGAATGATATTTTTCTTTAGAAACAAAAAAGCCCGCCTAAACAGCGGGCTTTTTTGTTTCTAAACGGATTCTTATTCTTCATCTTCCTTTTCAAACTTGCTCATTCGTTTATCGCCGGCGTGGCTCAAAATGGCTCCTGTCAATAGGCCGTTGTATTGATCGATGCTGTTGAGGGTAGTGATGGCTTCCTTCAGTTCCTTGTCGTTGCGTAGGCCAAATTGGATGGCACCTTTTTGGTAGTAATAGCGCCGCATCAGTTCAAGCGACAACAGTTCTTTTATTTCGGGCGCAAAAAGGTCAAGGTCTTTTTTCACATCCAGTTTCAGCATGTTTTCCAACGCTTCGAACTCTTTTTCTGAAGCTTTGTAATACTCTTCGCGCTCAGCGGTTTCTTTCAGTTTCTTCAGCATCTCTTGAGAGCGGCTTTCGTATTTAAAATCCTTTTGGCTCGCAACAAACGACTTGAATTCACCATAGTTGGCATCGGTTATCTCAAAGGTCGTTGGTGATGGGATGGTTGGATTGCTCAGGCAAAACTGCGTGGCATATTTGAAAAGGAGTTGCTGGGTTACCAGGGCAAAGGTGATGTTGCTGTAACGTTCGGTTGGTACTTTGATGTCGGGCGATACGCCTCCGCCATCAAAAACTTTGCGTCCCACGCGGGTTTTGTATTCCGAGATCAGTGAATCGGGTACATAACCCACCGATCCGTCTTCATTGCGGTGAGAATAGTCAACCGCTTGGATACAACGTCCCGAAGGGATGTAATATTTGGCTGTCGTCACTTTCAGTTTGGTATTGTAGGCCAGGTTACGGGTGGCTTGTACCAGGCCTTTGCCAAATGAGCGTTGGCCAATAATAACTGCGCGATCCAAATCCTGAAGGGCTCCGGCCACAATCTCTGATGCAGAGGCAGAGCCCCGGTTGATCAAGACCGCAATCGGCATGATGGTGTCGATGGGTTGACTGGTGGCCGAGTAGGTTTTGTCCCACTGTTTTACCTTGCCCCGGGTGCTGACAATCTCCGATCCTTTTGGTACGAATAGGTTGACGATCTTGATGGCTTCATCCAAGAGCCCACCAGGATTGCCTCTTAAGTCGAGGATAATCTTGCGGGCATTTTGTTTCTCTTTCAAGTCAAGGAAGGCTTTTTCCACTTCACGCGAACAATCTTGGGTGAAATTATTCAGGATGATTATGCCTGTTTGGTCGTTCATCATGCCATAATAGGGCACCGCATTGATTTGGATGCTTTTGCGGGTGAGCTCTATTTCCATGGGTTTCTTAACGCCCGGGCGGTCAATTTTAATCTTCAGGGTGGTGTTGGCCGCCCCTTTAAGCCGGTTGCTCACATCGGATGTGTTTTTTTTCTCCATGGAAACACCATCTATCGACAATATCCGGTCGCCCGATTTCAATCCCGCTTGTTGTGCAGGGAATCCTTCGTAGGGTTCGGCAATGACCACATAATCATCAATTTTAGAAATCAGTGAACCAATGCCGGCGTATTCCCCGGTGGTCATAAACTTGAAGTCTTCCATTTCGGACTCCGGAATAAAGGTCGTGTAAGGATCGAGTGAACCAAGCATCTCATCTATCCCTTTTTTAATCAGCTTCTCCGGGTTGGTGTCGTCAACATAATAGGTGTTCAGCTCGCGGAATACATTGTAAAAAATGTCCAGATTTTTCACAATGTCGAAATTCTTCTTGTCATCGTTGAAGCTGTATAATCCTATGGACAGGACGATACAAAGTACGCCACCAACCATCCATTTCATGGTTGCTTTCCTCTTATTCTGATTCATGGAATCTTTATTTTAATTTGTTCGGTAAGTTTTTCCGTTCTATTGTCTTGATACAACAAATGTACCTAAGATATTTATTTCGCAAAAAAAAGAGCCCGGTTTTCTTGGATATTTGTTTTTTATTTGTGTTGCCCTACCATTGTTTCATAAAGAACTGTTATGACAAAGATTTAATTGGAAGACAATTGTTATCTTTGTGGATTATTAAAGCGATAGATTTCAGGATTGTTCATATCCCGATTCAGTTTTTTTATTTGGAATAAAAAATGGGTGTGGCTGTTGATTGATGGCCAGCCTTTATTAAATGGATAGTTTGATGAATTTTGTAGAAGAACTTCAATGGCGTGGCATGATCCATGATATCATGCCTGGAACGGAAGAACATCTTAACAAGGAGATGACAACGGCCTATGTGGGCATTGACCCCACAGCCGATTCGTTGCACATTGGCCACCTTGTGGGTGTTATGATGCTCAAGCATTTGCAGCAGGCAGGCCATCGACCCGTAGTTTTGGTTGGTGGTGCAACGGGCATGATCGGCGATCCCTCCATGAAATCGGCCGAGCGGAACCTGCTTGATGAGCCAACCTTGCGGCACAATCAGGAATCCATCAAAAAGCAATTGATGCGGTTCCTTGACTTTAATAGCGGGGAAGCCAATTCGGCTCTGATGGTGAACAACTACGACTGGATGAAGGATTTTTCTTTCCTCGATTTCATCCGTGATGTGGGTAAGTATATCACCGTCAATTATATGATGTCGAAAGATTCTGTAAAAAAACGGTTGAGCTCCGAATCGCGCGATGGGATGTCGTTTACCGAATTCACTTACCAGCTGGTGCAAGGTTACGATTATCTTCATTTGTTTAAATCGCTGAATTGCAAATTACAAATGGGTGGGAGTGACCAGTGGGGTAACATCACCACCGGAACCGAATTGATTCGTAAAACCTTGGGCGGTGAGGCTTATGCCTTGGTGTGCCCGCTGATTACCAAAGCCGATGGTGGGAAATTTGGAAAGACCGAATCGGGAAATATCTGGCTTGATGCCGCAAAAACCACCCCTTATCAATTCTATCAGTTTTGGTTGAATACCTCCGACCTGGATGCTGAGAAATATATCAAGATCTTCACGCTTTTGACCAAGGAAGAGATTGAAGGGTTGGTGAAAGAGCAGGTTGAAGCGCCCCATTTACGTCCTCTGCAAAACCGGTTGGCCAATGAGATGACGATTCTGGTGCATGGACAAGAGGCTTTGGAAACTTCGGTTGAGGCCTCGCAAATCCTTTTTGGCCGAGGTTCAACACAGACTTTGAAAAATATGGATGAAACCACTTTCCTTTCGGTTTTTGAAGGTGTGCCCATCTTCACCATCGAGAAAAAAGAGCTTCTGGATGGGATCAATATTGTTGATTTGTTGGCCGAAAAAAGCAGTGTCTTCCCATCGAAAGGTGAGATGCGGCGTACACTTTCCGGTGGTGGTTTGCAGCTTAACAAGGAAAAAATTGAACAAGGCGACCGGATGGTTGATGCGAACGATTTGCTTAATGGCAAATATCTTCTGGTTCAAAAGGGTAAAAAGAGTTTTTATCTGCTTATTGCAGAGTGATATGATAAGAAAGGGAGTTGATGCTCCCTTTTTTTATTTTAAAATTCCCCGTGCGATAAAAAAAAACAGTTTTTGTATGTAAAAGAGTGAGGAATCCATTATTTTTGAGGAAACACACAAATACTTGAGTCTTTTGGAAAAAGGTATTGTTATAAAATCCACCGGTAGTCATTATCTGGTGCGGCTGGAAAATGAAAAAATTGTTTCCTGCCGTATCAAAGGGCGTATGCGGCTGGAAGATATTAAAAGCACCAATCCTGTCGCGGTTGGGGATTGGGTTCTGGTGGAACCCGAAGGCGAAGATGGTCTGATTGATGAAGTTCTGGAAAGGAAAAACTACATTGTCCGCAAAGCCTCCAACCTTTCCAAACAGTCGCAAGTGTTGGCAGCCAACGTGGATCAAGCCCTGTTGCTGGTAACCATCAATTATCCGGTCACCACACCTGTTTTTATTGACCGTTTTTTGGCCTCAGCCGAAGCTTATGGTATTCCGGTGATTATAGTGTTCAATAAAATAGATCGTTACGACAAAAAGCATTTGAAGGAGTTGGAGTTGTGGCGAAATTTATATGAAGGGATTGGTTATCAAACCATTTCTATTTCGGCAAAAAACATCCAGGATTTGGAGATGGTGAAAGACCTTCTTCGGGATAAAGTTAGTGTTATTGCAGGTCATTCAGGCGTTGGTAAATCCACGTTGATCAACAAAATTGAGCCTGGGTTGAATCTAAAAACTGCAGAAATTAGCGAAGCCCATCATCAAGGCAAACACACCACCACGAATGCCGAGATGCACCGGTTTGCTTTTGGTGGCTATATTATCGACACTCCTGGAGTACGTGGGTTTGGTCTTATCAATATCGAGAGGGAAGAGCTTTCGCATTTCTTTCGTGAATTTTTCAATGCCTCAAAAGATTGTCAGTTCAATAATTGCACCCATACCAATGAGCCTGGATGCGCCGTGAAGAGAAATGTTGAATCAGGCGGTATTGCCCTTTCGCGTTATCAAAGTTATTTGAACATATTGATGAATAGTGAAGAAAAATACAGGTAAAACCCTTTCTGATTGATCCGGTATGAAACGAACTATTGGTACTTCTGAAGCTTCGAGGCATCTTGTGTACAACGGGATTGGCACAGCCCTAACCAGTTAAATCTAAAACGCATGAAGAAGGCTGTTGTATGGGGTGTTGTGATCGTCACATTATTGGTAGGGTTCAATATCTATTACTATACCGACACCTATCGTTGGCAGCTAAACTACCAAAGCAGGATGATGGAGAAACAGCTCTCCCTCTGTGTGGGGTCTATTAATGATTTTTTTGTCAAGACCCAGATAAATGTCCAGCTTTTATTGACACCCGGTGATTTGCAATCTCTTTTTGCCGATAAGTGGCGTGTGACCCGTCCTCAAAGCCGCTTGGAGATGCTTTACGATCGGTATGGTGAAAACCTCAAGAGCCTCACTGTTAGTGATGTGAGTGGTTCGTATTTCAGTATGCTAAAAGGAGCCGACAACTCTTATGTTACCGAGTATGGCCAGGCCGAACCTCAAAATTATTACCGCTCAACAATTTTGTTTTCTGTTCCCGACCACCAGATCTACTATCTTCAGCCTTTGGTGGAGCGGCATGAGATTTATGGTTTTGTAAAGTTTGGCATCGACATGGAGGGCTATTTCAATACGGTTCTCCAGCATTTTTATTTCAGCGACCTTAACTACCAGTATGTGCTGATGCCCAACACCGATCTGGTTTATTACAAGGGCAGCAAAGGGATCTTTCAGTCGGGTTTTTCGCCCGATCTACTGGCTAATATTGATGATTCGCACTACTTGGTGCATCAGGTGGCGGTTGACGGCAAGCATGTTTCAGTCCTGTCAGTTATCAAGCGTATGGTGTTGAATGGTTCCACTTATTACGTTGTTTTTTCGATGCCCCGCAAAGAGCTGACCGCCACCATCGTGCGCAACTCTTTTATTGTGGGATTTGTGACGCTGGGGGTTTTGATATTGATTGCAGGTGTCTTTATCTATTACATCAGGCACCGCAATGTACGTGAAAACCGCATCAGGCAATCGCAGGAAACCTTGCGGAAAGTGTTGTATTACCTACCGGTGGGCGTTGTGCTTACCGATGATCAAAATATTGTGAGGCAGGTCAATAAGGCTGCGCTTCAGCTGTTCGAGTGTGTTGCCGAGGAAGAGTTGGTTGGGTGCGTTTATGTTGATGATTTGTGGTTCGACTCACAGGCCATCATCAACAAATCGCGCGTCAGTGCCTCTACCGTCCGTTACCGGATTCAAAATCCAGCAGGACACACCTTTGTGGTAATCAACGAACGCATTCCTTTCTTTTTTGAAAATGAATGCCATCACATCGACGTCTTTTTTGAAGTTTCCAACCTTGAGAACAAATGCCGTGTAGAGAGTGGCAGCGACGCCGATGCGAAATCCAATTTTATTGCCAACATCAGTCATGAGTTGCGCACCCCTTTAAACGGTATTATAGGGATGGCTGAGATATTGAAGAAAATGTCGTTGGGAGAAGAAGAGCACAATATACTGTCAACTATAAGAAGTTCAGCTAATACCTTGTTGGTTTTAATCAACGACATACTTGATTTCTCCAAGATTGATGCCGGAAAATTCCATGTGGAATCGCTTCCCTTCAATCTCAAAACGGAAATTGAAGAGATTGTGGGAGCATTTCAGTTGTTGGCGCAGCAGAAAAAGATCAAGTTATGGTGGTATGCGTCAGTTTCCATTCCAACTGATTTTATTGGCGATCCCATCCGCTTCCGTCAGATTCTGAACAACCTTATCAGCAATGCCCTTAAATTTACCGTAGAGGGTGAAGTGGTGTTGCATGTCACCAAAGGTCAGCTTTTTAATGGGAATGACGGGCTTCAGTTTGAAGTGCACGACAGTGGTATTGGGATTCGGGAAGAGGCGATCAAACATATTTTCGATCCATTTTGGCAAGCCGATGGCAGCACCACCCGTCGCTACGGAGGCACAGGGTTGGGCACCACCATCTCGCGGCAGCTGGTGGAGTTGATGGGCGGTCAAATCAGGGTTCAAAGCCCTTCCTCAATCCGGGTGAGTGCCGAATATCCCGGCTCCTCGTTTATCTTCACCCTTCCGTTGTTAACCCGCACATTGGATAAAACCTTAAAAACATCCGGGGTAAAGGATGTTAGCGGGATAAAAGTGGCCATTGTCACCGATGATGAAGGGCATGTCCGTCCGTTGATCAGTGATTTGAGGATGTTTAACGTTCAATGGTTCGTTGTGGGTGCGACAGAGCAGGTTATTGAACAGCTTTCGTCCTCGCAGAAGTACCATGTTGTGATTATCGACCACCGTCCCGATTTTGATGGGCTGATGTTTTTGCAACGATTGCATAATCTGAATATTGATTCACGGTATTTGATTATGGTGCAAAGTTCCGATCTGCCTTCGCAAAACTCCAATATGGTTAAACGGCTAGGTGCCGATATGTATTTGCGTAAACCCGTGCGCGCCAACTTGTTGCGTGAGTTTTTTATCCGTAATTTCCCTGTTGCCATTCCCTTTGCCGATCCCATATCAAGACGGAAGTTGAATATTCTATTGGCTCAAAACGATTTTGTCAACAGCCGCATCGTCGATAATCTTTTAACCCGAGTGAATCATCATATTGAAGTGGCCTCCTGTGGTTTTGAGGTACTTAATAATTTCAAGGAACGGCAATACGATGTTGTTTTCCTGGATTTGTCTGTGTCGGTGATCGACGGTTTGGCAACATCCAAGCAGTTGAAGCAATCGGGGTATGATGTGCCGATTATTGGGATTGGTGGCGAAATAGAAGAGGTACGCCAGCGGGCTATAAGTTGCGGCGTGTGCGATTTTATTGATGACCAGGCCTCACATGAGGATGTGGATCGTATTTTAGTTAAGTGGTGCCCGTATGTTTTAAATTGATTATCATTAAAATTCCATAATTATGACTTCACACGAGATTAGTTATAAGATTGTAGGACACGACCTTCAATT
>JAGPIS010000021.1:14249-18063 GCA_018054835.1 Breznakibacter sp.
AGGTGCAAATTATGAAAATATCATTACATTTGCACCTCGATTCAAACAAGGTTCCATAGTTCAAGGGATAGAACAAGAGTTTCCTAAACTCTAGATTCCAGTTCGAGTCTGGGTGGGACTACATGAAAAAGCCTGCAATCATTGCGATTGCAGGCTTTTTTATCTTGTCGCCAGTTTTACATTAATGAGTTAAACTCTTCTGTAATCTTGATAATTATCTCTTCGGTTATTTCATTGCCTGCTCCCTGTTGCATGAATTTGCCCAGTTTTGATGTTTTCTCCGCAGTTTCTTTGTTCCCATATGCTCCAGCTTTTATCTTGTCCGACACTGTTTTGCATTCCTCCAAGGTGTTAGCCAATCGTGTGTAGTTGAAAACAACCGACGCTTTTTTGCCATATTTGACCACAAATAGCGGGTTGAGGCGCGATTTTATCAATTGATCTTTGGTGCTACCTGCTAAAAGAAAACCGGCCACTTCTCCATCGCCACTTGTTTCGAGTACATAGTTTTTGTAAAGAGAGCATTTCCCTACAATCACCTCTTCAAGAAAGGATTCGTTACCTCCAATGCTAACAGCTGTAGGGTCGGTAAACTTCATTTTAATGTATTTTTTGCCAAACAATTCGTAATCAGCAATCTCCTCTTGTTTTAGTTTTTGTTTTGCAGATACATTGCCATTGGCTGCAATGTAGGTTGGGTTATCGTAGATGCTAAAGCTGTTGCCTGTTTCGAATGGATTCATGCCATATGATGAGTTAAATTCAATAACGCCATCTTTCTTTTCACCTTTTATGTTTGTGTAAACTGTTTGGTATGAAGTGCCTTTTAATGGAGGCAGTTTACTTAATGTTTCATAATTTACTTTGTTGGATCCATTTGATGCAAACCTTTTTTTGCTGTCAATAATGGTTGTATTCCAGTTTTTTGCTGGGGAGCCTGTTTTTGACCATGCTTCAAAGTATTCAGGTTTCAAGGCTTCAGGATTTGTCAGTGTTAGTAAACTAACAAGGTTCGAACAGGCGACGCTAATGATTTTGCTATGTTCAGAGGGATTATTCTTGTGTTGTTCATATTGGTTGTCCCAGAACTCGAAAATATCTTTGAATTCATTGTACAATTTGCAAGGAGACTCTCCGCTGTTTAGTTTGTTCAGCAATTCAATACCACGCGCATAAGGTTGGTCCCAGGCTGACATGTCTTCTTTCTTGCTGCTCTTGAACGATCGAACCTCTACCATTGAGAGGATAGGGGAGTAGCTGAGTTGTGATCTCACAGCCTTTTTTGCCTTGGTAAATAATTCTGCTACAGCCACATTTTTTACGTATTCTAGCACCGTTGAACCATTCTCTGAAAGATGTTTCTCAATGATCTCTGCTTTTGGAATTTCCTGTCCAGGTGTTCCAAATTCAGTTTCAATAGCAGGGATGTAAACTACAATACCGCCCATCTCATCATCAATAGGAAAGGAAGCTGTATGCTTTCCTTCCACCGTGATGGTCCAGTTGGCCGGGATGGTGTATTTTGCCCGGTAGTTTTCTTTGGTAGAGGAATCGTCGATGTCGATTATTTCAGGACTTGGAATTATGAGGTGTTCGCAATTTAGGGTTATGACTATATCCGGATTTACTGTGCTGTAGGTATATCCTTGTAGTGATAGTATCCCTTTTATCGTTTGCTCATTGTAGCCCATGGATGTGTTTATACCTGGCACATCCTGCGCGATCTTTTCAAAGTTCCATTTGCAGTCGTATGTTTTAACATGATCCATTGGGATCAATGGTAGTCTGATGTGTTTCACCTCTTTGCTGACATCAGTGATGCGTTGGGAAAAAGCTGCACTACAGGTTAAAAGAAGGGTGAGTGCGATTAAAGTTCTTTTCATTTTAAAGTGTTTAGTTGATATGATTAAGATGTCCTAAAAATAGGAAGACTATCTTTTTGTGAAAAGACAGTGTGCAAATCTAAATAATATTTCTTATTATGTGCATTATTTCGTTTTTTATAATGTAAATTTTTTGAAACACTCAATCTTTGTATTCTGGAGTGATTGGATTTGTGTTTGGTTATTGATGATTATTCATTGGCCAGTTCCCAAAGCGTCAGGAAGCTGTTTTCAATGATGGCTTCCAGTTTTTGCCAGTCAATGTGTTCGGCATGGTCACTTGGTTTGTGGTATTCTGAATGGCCTCCGGTGTGGTACCACATAATTGGGATGTCTCGTTTGGCAAAAAAAGCATTGTCGCTACCACTGGTTGGGTTATCCCATGGGCTGAAGTGTATGTTCAGCCCCAGGTTGTGTTCTTTGTTGAAACGGTCGCTCAACAATTCGGCTTTGGGCCATGTTTTTGAGTACATGAGCGAAACTGCCATGTCACTCTTTTTTGGGTCATAGCTTCGTCCAATCATATCGTAGTTGTGGTAGCAGATGACTTTGCCGATTTTATCGAAGTGTTTCACAAAATATCTGGAACCCAATAAACCACGTTCCTCGGCTGTCCAGGTGGCGAATATGACAGTACGTTTGGGTTGGATGCCGGTGGCTTTGAAGGCCGCGGCAATTGCTGCCACCCCAATGGCGCCCGAGGCATTGTCGTCGGCACCATTCCAGATGAATCCATCATATGATCCCAAGTGGTCGTAGTGGGCTCCCACTACAATGATTTCTTCGGGCAATTCACTCCCCTGGATGCGCGCAATGACGTTGCGGCAGTTTCTATTGTTGGTGTTGGCTTTCGATTCGATGTTTGCAGTGGCAATGATGGAAGGTACAGTACCTTTTTCCAGATATGCTTCCAATTGCTCGTCCAGGTTGGGCAACAGTTGCTGCATCACGCTTTTCGTGATTTTGACCACCGGAATGTCCATTTTCAGTTCATCGGGAAGCAGATATCTTCGGCTGTAGATTCCTGAAGCTGGTTTTTCAGGATTCGTTGACTGGTTGGCCGGTGATTGGGTTATTAAATAGGGATCGGTCGGATCGTATTCCAGAATGGCTGCAACGCCTGCATCAACAGCCGACTTGGTCTTTAAGTTCAATACATCCAATGGTTTGAGGGCCTTCAATTCTTTTGTTGTATTTGCAGGCAGCCCTTGTAGGCGTAATAGGATTTTGCCTGTGCTTTTCTTGTTGGCCATCTCATCGATGCCATATCCCGCCCATATAATCGATCCTGATGTCGAATAACTGATGGGCGAGGACGCGAGATTGAAATCCTCGCCATATTTAAATGTCCGGGTTAGGTTTGTTGTGGTTAGTTTTAGGGATGCCTCGCTTGGTTGCGTGAAAATCACCAACGGGACTTGTTGGAAATAGGTGCTGTCGTCGCCGGCCGGTTGCAGCCCAGAGTGTTGAAATAGGGAGGCTAGGTAGTCGCCTGCCATATTTGCGCCGCGCGTGGCGGTTTCCCGTCCTTCGAACCAGTCGGACGACAAAAATGTGAGCTGGCTTTGGAGTGCATTTTTATTGATGGCAGCCAGGCCTTTATCGATGGGTGTTTGTGCATTTTGAAGCTGCCATGCAGTTGAAAATAGTAAAATGAGGAGCGATGTTTTCTTTAACATGTTCAATGGCTTTATATTATTGTAGTTTATTAGCAAAATTCAATCCAACAATCAATTGTTTCCCTTGAATAGGCGGGCAATGTTGCGGCCTATCTCGTCAAGCTTCTCAATGGAGCCTACCACTGTAGGGTTGGTCAAATCCATGGCATCTGTCTCCATCATGCCATTCTGGATGGGGAAGATGAGAATGAAGCTGTTGTCTTTGAGATGATCGTTGATGTAAAGCGGGAACTCTTCCATCTTAGGGTGGTA
>JAGPIS010000142.1 GCA_018054835.1 Breznakibacter sp.
TACATACGCGTTACGCACCCGTGCGCCGGTCTCTAGTATTGCTACTATACCCCTCGACTTGCATGTGTTAGGCCTGTCGCTAGCGTTCATCCTGAGCCAGGATCAAACTCTTCATTGTAAAAAAAAATTTAAATATCTTTACAAGTTCGTCTGCTTTGACTCGGGTCGCTTTACCTTAATTTTTCCCTTTTGCACTTATCCAATATTTTCAAAGATCGTATCTTTTCTTTTTTGTCGTCCAAACCCTTTCGTTTGAAGCGGCTGCAAAGGTAAGGAGTTTTTTTTAACCTCCAAATGTTTCTTGATTTTATTTCGGTTTTTTTTCTTGCCAGAGACGCATCGTGATGCGTCTCTACAGGTTAAACCGTTTATCCAATAAACCCCTTCACCTTTTTGTCAATCAACAGGTTGTGAACCTGGTTTGTGTGCTGCTGTCCCTCTGGAAAGCGGATACAAAATAAGAGCCTAATTTCCGTTATTCCTAATCGAATTGACTTAAAAAATGTTACATTGTGTCATGTTTGCAAAACCAGCACTTAAGACTAGGGAGTTAGGGGGTGAAAAAAGTTTTCAAGAACGGCCGCGCGCAGCGAAATAGATTCCCAAAACAACAAAAATAAACTCCTGTTGCAACTTCGCCAAAGCAAATCCATCAATAAAGATAAGCGCCAAAGCCACCAGAGTTAAGCCGACACCGCCAATCACAGACATGATATCATTCTTAAACAAAACCCCCATTGCAATTAAAAACCCCAGCAGACCCACAGCCAGAACCATAAAATAATGGTAACCCGAAAACGCAAAAGTCACAATCGCATCAAAGTGAACTTGATAAATAAAATATAGAAGTGTGGCTGTCAAAAGCCATACCGATGCGGGCACTAATACCTTTATTGGTTTCATATCATCTCTGTTTACAATCAAGCTCCAAACCTAAACATTTTTCCCATTCAATAATCATCCAACAAGCAAAATTTAAACAAGAATTCAAACCACAGCAGCTATCAGAAAAAAGCCTATACCAAATATGATAATTATGTAGAAATATATGCTTTTATAGTTTATCGAAAATCCCAATTTAGTTTCAGCAATTTTAGAACATTGCACCTAACCATCTCACAGTTATCATGAAAAGAAAAGAACGAATCAAACTATGGAACCTAAAACAAACTCTATTTCTATGTTTTATGTTATTTGCGGCTGCGGCTGTTACAACCGCACAAGTATCGATCAAAGGCCGGGTGACAGACTCTGAAGGAGTACCATTAACGGGCGTTATCGTGCTTGCCGGCGTAATAGCCCCAACACCAGTGACCGATTTGAATGGGGAGTTTAACCTTACCATCAACAGCAACCAAGAGATCCTAAGATTCTTGCACCCGGAATACCGTGCAGTATCGCTGCCACTCAACGGAATAACATTTATAGAACTTGTTATGATGAAGGACGTTGCGAATAATGACGAAATGATGGTCACGGCGCTTGGACTCAAACGGAACAAAAAGTGCCTGCCCTGCGCCACCCAACAAATTTCAGGCCTAACCATCGCCGAGTCGGGCGAGGGTTTGGCAAGCTCGACAAAAATATCCCTCAGGGGCAACCGTTACATCATGGGGAACAACCAACCCCTCGTTGTTATGGATGGAACACCCATCAACAGCAGGAAACTTGCTTACCCCGTGGAAGATTTCGCCCCCTGGCTGGATGATAAAAGGGATTTCCTGATGGATCAAGGCGACGGCTTGGCTGCCATCGCAGCAAACGACATTGAGAGCGTCAGCGTATTGAAAGGGGCTGCCGCATCGGCCCTTTATGGCGCCCAAGGTGCCAATGGCGCCATTATCATCACCACCAAACGGTGCACCGAAGAGAAACTGAAGGTCAACCTAAACTCATCCTACCGAGCCGACATTCCTTATATGACCTACCAATTCCAGGACAGGTATACCATGGGCTATAATGGCAAATCAAAAGAATCAAATGCTCAATGGGGTGCCAAAACTACAGATCTGGGAATGAACAACGATTTTGTCAAAGATTTCTTCAACACCGGCAAACTTTGGATCAACTCGGTAGCCATCAGCGGGGGAAGCAAATCCATCAAGAACCACCTCTCTTACCAAAACAGCAATGGCAAGGGCATCATGCCACAAAACAGCATCAACCGGCACAACCTGGGACTGCGAACCACCGTATCTTTACTAGGTAACCGGATTGAAGCCGACGGCAGCATCCGATACATGCAGCAGGACATTGGCAATGCCCCAACCGTATCGAACCAGTACTTCAACCCCATTGCCGGCCTGCACCCTTTTCCTGCAGGAGATGCAGAATTCAACAAATACAAAGAGAACTACGAAACCATGGCACCCGGATCGGAATTAATGCAGTCTAACTGGCCCGATTACGCCTTGTACAAAAACCCTTATTGGCTGGTGAACCGCCACAACATCGAACACGATGCGAAAAAGGTGATCGCCAAACTAAATCTATCCATTAATTTATTGAAAGAGCTGAACATCAAGCTACGGGGCAGCAACGACCATTCAATAGCCCATTCATCACAAAAAACCCATCACGGGCTCAAGTATTTTACCTCTAGCAACGGGGGGCTTTTTGGAAACTTCACAAACAAAAACACTGAGCAATATGCCGATGCATTGATCAGCTACAACAAATCATGCAGCAAATTCAACCTTTCGACCACGGCAGGAGCCTCCATACACAAGCTGAAAACCAACCTAGAAAAAATGCAAGGCGAGCTAAAGACGCCAAATATTTTCAGCACGGACAATCATGCAAGTCATTTCAGTAATAAATTACTACGGACATTGACAACAAAGTCGTTGTTTGCAATAGCTTCAGCAAGCTTAAATAACACCCTGTTCATCGATGTGACCACCCGTAGTGACAAGGCAACCTTGAACAATTCGCGCAATTACAACCAATTTCTCAAATACACCAATCCATCCTTTTCAGCAGGAGTTTCGCTCCTTTTCAGCGAAATGCTGGACAAAAAAGGCAACCGCCCCGAATGGCTAACAGCAGGGCAAGTGCGCCTATCGGCGGCCAAAGCGGAGGACAATTTACAAACACTCGAAAGAATTGAAAGGACACTTCTAAATGATGAATTCAAACCGCCAGGTTCAACATCCTATGAAGGGGGATTAAATCTCGGACTATTCAACCACAAGCTAAATGTTGACATCGCTATATATCGCAGTAAAACAACGAATCAACCATTGATCGGATCTGCAAATCCGGTGACAGGATATGCAAGATACAGCATCCTTGGCACAGATGTCTCCAGTTCAGGCTTTGAAGCAGTGTTGGGAACAACACTTATCAACAGTTCCAACCTCAACTGGAACAGCTCCATCAACCTGGCCACTTTAAAAAACAAAATATCATCAATGCATGATGGTGTAGAAGAAGCCCGGTTGGAAAATCAATTCAACCGATATGGCTATGTACTGAGAGAGGGTGGAGAGTTGGGAGAAATCTATGCATCTTCAACACTGACCAACAGCAATGGCCAAGTCGTTGTAATGGAAGATAGAGGGCGACAAGAAATTGAACTCCAAGAAGTAGAAAACCACTCCATTGGAAACATCAACCCCAAGCTGATGATTGGATGGAGGAACCAAGTCACAATCAAAAACTTCGACATCCAAGTACAGATTGATGGGCGGTATGGCGGCAAAGCGGTTTCTGCCACGCAGTCGTTCCTGAACTACTACGGCCGCAGCAAAGCCAGTGCCGATGCCCGTGATGCAGGAGGACTCAACTTACCGGCCGTTGACTTGAATGGAAATGGCTACAACAAGCCAATTGACCCAAGGGTATGGTATTCAAGGACGATCTACCCATACCTCATCCATCCTGAATCCGTCTACAAGGCAACCAATGTGAGGATTCGCGAATTAACTGTAGGATATACACTGCCAAAGGCCATCATCAACAAGCTGAAGCCCATCAACCAAGTCAAATTATCCATGGTGGCTTACAACCTGCTCTACTTATATCGCGACGCCCCCTTCGACCCGGATACGAAATCCTTTTCACTCTCCTCCACAAGCCAGGATCTGTTCAGCATCCCCATGTCGCGCAGCATTGGCTTCAACATCAACATCACAATTTAAGACAACACCGAGGGAAGCGACAAAAAAAATGTAATTTTTCTTGGATTAAAATCAACCATTTATTATCATTGTCATCGAATTTACAACAAATAATGAACACAACTGCAATTTACACATATTGGCGCAACTACCCGTTTCAACAAACAGGTGGATGAGTTCGTGTGCAATATAGATATGTTATAGAGCCGATGGAAACCACCATCGGCTTTTTTTATGCTTAAAATTCCAAAATAGACAAATATGAAAACGACAAAAAAAATTCTACTACCCGAATCGGAAATGCCACGTGCGTGGTACAACATTGCGGCCGACATGCCCAACCAACCACTTCCCATGCTGCATCCCGGCACCAAGCAACCACTCAAACCGGAAGAGATGGAGCACCTTTTTGCCAAGGAACTGGTAAAGCAGGAATTCTCGAGGGAGCGTTTTATTGAGATCCCCGATGAAGTGAGGGATCTTTACAAGATCTACCGTCCTTCCCCTCTCGTACGGGCATCGGGATTGGAAAAGGCGCTGGACACACCGGCTAAAATCTATTTCAAGAACGAAAGCGTGAGTCCGGTGGGGTCGCACAAACTCAATTCGGCTATCCCACAAGCCTATTACAACAAAATCCAAGGCATCAAACACATCACCACAGAAACAGGTGCCGGCCAATGGGGAAGTGCGCTGAGTATCGCCTGCCAGCATTTCGGATTGGATCTTAGGGTTTTTATGGTAAAGATCAGCTACGAGCAGAAACCCTACCGTAAAATGATCATGCAAACCTACGGAGCACAAGTGATCCCCTCGCCCAGCGTGCTGACTGAAGCTGGCCGCAAAGTGTTGCTGCACACCCCCGATTCCACCGGAAGCCTAGGCATTGCCATCTCCGAAGCGGTGGAAGCCGCCCTAAACACGCCCAACACCCGCTACACCTTGGGCAGTGTGCTCAACCATGTGATATTGCACCAAACCATCATCGGACTTGAGGCCGAAAAACAGATGGAGATGGCGGGTGACTATCCCGATGTGGTGATTGGCTGCTTTGGCGGAGGATCGAACTTCTCGGGCATTGCATTCCCATTTTTACGCCACAAATTCACTCAAGGCAAGGATATTCATGTTATTGCGGCTGAGCCTGCATCCTGCCCCAAACTGACCCGCGGGGTTTTTGAATACGATTTTGGTGACAATATGGGCTTAACCCC
>JAGPIS010000143.1 GCA_018054835.1 Breznakibacter sp.
AGGTGGAGGTGGCTTTAGCCAAAACCCCTCCGTCATGATCCCACACCTCGAACTCGCGGTAGGCAAAAAGACGATCCACACCGCGGGGCCAAGTTTTCACCTGCACCTCATCGCCCCAGCGGGGTATGCGGTAAATATCAATTTCCAAGCGCACAATCACCCACACCACGCCGGCCTCTTGGGTGTCGTTGAGGCCAAAGCCCAGTTCATTGGCATGAAACCAGGCCGACTCTTCGAGGAAGCGGGCAAAACCAGGAAACGTCAACCGGCCAAAGCAATCGGTATCGTACCAGTGGACCTGGAAAGGATCGGTGCGGGAAATATTCTCAGGTATCATAATTGATCATTTTTGTTGCAATGTAAAACCATGAAGTAAAAATAAACGAAAGGAAATGAAACAGGAACAGGGGAATAGACTTTTATACTATTTTAAGTGAATTTTCGGCTGCGGGACAAAAGTGCTGTGTCCGAAGCAAGAACAATCTACTCAAACACAACTTTTTCCTTCAAATGGTTGTGTGATAAAAAAATATGCGCTACTTTTGCGGCCGATTATTATCCGTGCCTATAGACAAAAATTCTGTTGCATTTCAAGTATTTACGGGAAAGCCTGCACGAAGTTGGTTAATGCAGGCCAGATACTGAAAGGGCAGAACGGCTGTCTAGCAATTTGTTTTAATTAATTATAAGTTGGTCTAATTAAATTAAGGAAGACTGTGAATACTTTAAGTTACAAAACTATTTCGGCGAACAGAGCAACCGCAGACAAGCAGTGGGTTGTTGTTGACGCAGCTGACATGGTTCTGGGTCGTTTGGCATCAAAAGTTGCCAGGATCCTCCGTGGAAAGCACAAGCCAAACTACACTCCCCATGTGGACTGTGGTGATAATGTGATCATTATCAATGCCGACAAGGTAAAATTAACCGGCAACAAATGGAACGACCGGGTATTCTTTTACCACAGTGGTTATCCTGGCGGACGCAAGGATGTTACTCCCGCTCAGCTTTTTGCTAAGAGCCCTGAAAAATTGGTTGAGAGAACCGTAAAAGGTATGCTCCCTAAAACCCGTTTGGGACGTCAACTTTACAGAAACTTGCATGTATATGCAGGAATTGAACACAAGCATGAGGCTCAACAGCCTAAAGTAATTGACATTAATAGCATGAAATAATGAGCATGGAAGTAACTAACGCTATTGGTAGAAGAAAGGCGGCGATTGCCCGCATTTACATGAGTGCCGGAAAAGGCCAGATCACCATTAACAAACGTGATCTTGCAGTCTATTTTCCAGATGCAACTCTTCAGTACATTGTTAAACAGCCATTAACAACTCTTGGTGTACTTGAAAACTACGACGTAAAAGTTAATGTTTACGGTGGTGGAACAAAAGGACAAGCTGAAGCACTAAGACTTGCGATTGCAAGAGCATTGGTGAAGATTGACGCTGAGAACAAACCCGCTTTAAAGGCTAAAGGTTTCATGACTCGCGACTCCCGTGTGGTTGAACGTAAGAAACCAGGTAGACCTAAAGCACGTAAGAGATTCCAGTTTAGCAAACGTTAATCATCTCAGAGTGTGTTTAGTATCTAAACCCTTAAGACTTTCCTTGATGGGAAACTACTTCAGGGTTGCTTAAACAGAAGGTAAACGCTTTAAAAAAAAGAAAATGTCAAGAACAAATTTCCAAGAATTATTGGATGCCGGAGTACATTTCGGCCACTTGAAAAGAAAATGGAATCCAGCCATGAAGCCCTTCATCTTTATGGAGCGCAATGGTATTCATATTATCGACTTGCACAAAACAGTCGTTAAAATCGATGAAGCTGCCTCAGCACTTAAACAGATTGCAAAATCAGGCCGGAAAGTGCTTTTCGTAGCAACAAAGAAACAAGCCAAAGATATTATTGCCGACAAAGTAGGCGCAGTGAACATGCCATACGTGGTAGAGCGCTGGCCAGGTGGTATGCTGACCAACTTCCCCACCATCCGTAAGGCAATCAAGAAAATGGGCTCTATCGACAAATTGATGACTGATGCTTCATTCACCAGCCTGTCGAAAAGAGAACGTCTTCAAATTTCACGTCAACGTGCGAAACTGGACAAAACTCTAGGTTCAATCGCTGACCTGACACGTCTTCCTGCCGCTATGTTTGTGGTGGATGTGATGAAAGAGCACATCGCCATCAAAGAGGCAAAACGTCTTAACATCCCAGTTTTCGGTATCGTGGACACCAACTCCAACCCTGCTGATGTGGATTTTGTTATTCCTGCCAACGACGACGCTTCAAAATCAATCGAACTGATTACCGGCATCATGACCCAAGCCATCAAGGAAGGTCTTGAGGAGAGAAAAGTTGACAAGGTTGATTCTGAGGACAAGGATAAAAAAGCACCCGCCAAAGGTGCCAAAAAACCTGATGCCCGCCGTTCAAAAGCCAGAAAAGAAACCTCAGCCGATGCTGATGTGGAAACTGAAGGCAGCGAAGAATAATCTTATTTGATTAACTCTTAAAAACAAAATATCATGGCTATAACAGCTGCAGACGTAAATAAACTCAGACAAACAACCGGCGCCGGTATGATGGACTGTAAAAAGGCCCTTACCGAAGCCAATGGTGATTTTGATGCGGCCATTGACTTGATCCGTAAACGCGGACAGGCAATTGCCAATAAACGTGCCGACAAAGAAGCAACTGAAGGTGCGGTTCTTGCAAAAGTTGACACAACCGGAACTCACGGTGCCATTATTGTTTTAAACTGCGAAACCGACTTCGTAGCTAAAAATGACAACTTCGTGGCTTTGGCAACTAAAATCCTGGATCTGGCTTTGGAACAAAAACCTGCCACCCTGGAAGACCTCAAAGCTCTGCCTTTCGAAGGCCGTCCATTGAGCGAGATGATTGCCGAGCAAAGTGGTGTTATTGGCGAAAAAGTTGACTTGGCTGCCTACGACACCATCAAAGCCGAAACAGTTGCTGCCTACATCCATGCTGGTAACAAATTGGCTACCCTGGTTGGTTTCAACCAAGCCAATGCTGATGCTCAAGCAGGTAAAGATGTGGCTATGCAAATTGCTGCCATGGCACCTGTTGCCGTTAACCGCGACAGTGTTTCTGAAAGTGTGATCGAAAAAGAACTTGAAATCGGACGCGACATGGCTCGCAACGAAGGCAAACCAGAAAACATGCTGGACAAAATTGCCCAAGGCCGCTTGAACAAATTCTTCAAAGAAAGCACTTTGATGGAGCAGGAATTCGTTAAAGACAACAAAAAAACCATCGCTCAATACCTTGATGGTGTTAGCAAAGGTCTGGTTGTCACCGAATTCAAACGCTTAACATTGAACAACTAATCATAGTTTTTCAAAATATCTTAAAAGAGGGTGTCTCAATAATTGAGGGCACCCTTTTTTTTGTACTTTTATAGAGTGAAATTGATAAATTCCCAAACATGCAATACAAGAGAATACTGCTGAAACTGAGCGGCGAATCGCTGATGGGCGAACAAGGTTACGGTATCGACACGGCTCGCTTGAATGAATATGCCACCCAAATCAAAGAGATTGTTGAACTGGGCGTACAAGTGGGCATCGTGGTGGGTGGCGGCAACATCTTCCGGGGCTTGAGCGGCTCGTCCAAAGGTTTCGATCGCTACAAGGGCGACCAGATGGGGATGATGGCCACCGTCATCAACGCCTTGGCCATCAGCTCGGCCTTGGAAAACCTCGATGTAAAGGCACGCGTCCTAACGGCCATCCGTATGGAACCCGTGGGCGAATTCTATTCAAAACCCAAAGCCATCGAAGCCCTCAACAACGGCGAAGTAGTGCTGCTGTCGGCAGGTACCGGCAACCCCTACTTCACGACCGACACCGGATCATCCTTACGCGGCATCGAGATTGAGGCCGATGTGATGCTCAAAGGCACCCGGGTGGATGGCATCTACACTGCCGACCCAGAGAAGGACAAAACAGCCGTCAAATTCGACGAAATCACCTACGACGAGATCTACCACCGCGGACTGAAAGTGATGGACCTCACTGCCACCACCATGTGCAAGGAGAACAACCTCCCCATCATCGTTTTCGATATGGACACACCTGGCAACCTCAAAAAGGTGGTGACTGGCGAAAAAATAGGCACCCTGGTGCACAATTGACCAACAATTCCCCATCAAGAGGCGTGTTTCAATGGATAATCTTCCATTGGGACACGTCTTTTTAAAATAAAACGAACAGGCGATGTAAATCAAGTTATTTTTTGCATTTTTATGGTACCTAAACCAATCTACCATCAAGATGAAAAACAACAGCCTGCGCGCAAAGATCCTTATCCGGATCTTCATCCCAATTTTCCTGATCTACATCGGGATACTGGCCTACCAATCGGTTAGCTATTTCAACAAAGCCCTGGATCAGGAGCATGAAATCACCGACAACCAATCGTTCAACTACGCCAGCAAATTGGAATCGCTCCTATCTCGGGAGATGATTTACATGCGTTCGATGGCACAAGCCTTTGAAGGCATCCAAAACCTGCCCCCTAAAGAGCGACTGAAACAGTGCGAAGCCATGGCACAATCGGCTCTCTCACAAAACAAAGCATTCATGAGCATCTGGTTCAATTGGAACCTCAACACCCTTATGAACAGCTGGAAACATGACTATGGCCGCCTGCGCACCACCATGGTGCCCGACCGCAACACCACCAGAATACTGCGCGACACGCTCGACAGCCATGGCGAGGCACCCGGACTTTACCAGACGGTAAAAAAGACAAACCAGGAGTATGCCACCAGCCCCTATCCCGAGGATTTCAACGGCACGATGCCACAAAAGGTGCTGGCCACCAGCATGTGCGTCCCAATCAGAAACAAAGGCCAATTCATCGGACTGGCTGGCGTGGACCTCTCCCTAGACCACTACCAACAAATACTAGAAAACTTTGCCAGAAAAAATGGGACTAACCTAATCTTATTTGCGCCCGACGGCCAGATTGTTGCCAGCACGAACCCAGAACAGAAGGCAAAGCTCCTTCAGGACGAGGAGCCACAACTGATGGCTACAGCCAATGTACTTGAACAGATCAAGACCACGGACCACTTCAGCACTAAAATAACCCAAGCAGGCGACAACTACTATTATGCCGTTTCTCCCATCAGGATTGGCCAGGATCCCACTCCTTGGGGTATCATCGTCACCCTGCCACACCAAGTCATCATACGCGAAGCCCAGCTCAAATTCATACAGTCTCTCCTCATCGGCTTAGCCGGATTGATCGTTATCGGATTTATTTTTCTACAATTCACCAACCAGATCATCACCCCCAT
>JAGPIS010000144.1 GCA_018054835.1 Breznakibacter sp.
AAATCAACGTTGATGATCTCTCCGTTTTCGAGCCGCTCCAAAAATTTCATCACATTATGGATCTCATCAATGGCCAGGCAGCGCCCCTTCATGTGGGTGGCTTCCCCATTGGTCAGGCTCCATTTCAGCCCATCGGGAGTGAATATTGGCGCTTCGTGCAGTGGCTCTTCCTGGTGGGCATGCAATTCCTGTAGCACCTTATTGTAGAGGAAATCCATGTTGATCACCCCATCCACATACGACTGGCTTTCGCCCACCGGACTTTTGACCGTGGCAATTTTGGCCGCACAGGGCGTCACGTAAAAGATGCCGATATCCTTGGGTGCGATGCCGTGATCTTCGGTTATTTTGCGAATCAGCACAGCCGAAGCGTCAATGGGTGGCTTCAGCGCAATGATATTTTCAACCAGAGATGGGAATTTGACTTGGATCAGCCGCACAATGGCCGGGCAGAAGGGGCTGATCAACGGTTTCTCAGCATCCGCTTTATCCTGATATTCCAGGAAAGTCTCCTTGAGATAACTGATGGATAGTTCGGATGGCACTACTTCGTGGAAGCCAATCTTGTAGAGCCCGTTGGTGATTTGGGCCACACTGTAAACTTTCGAAAACTGCCCAATAAATACCGAAGGCAGTATGGCGATGCGGTATTTGAAATCAAATATTTTCTCAAAGTCATCCTGTTCCACATAGATGGCGCCCACTGGGCAGGCTTTCATGCATTCTCCGCAATCCACGCACCAATCCTTACGGATGGAGGCCAAACCTTCGCGTATCCGGATGGCCCCTGTTGGGCACGACATCATGCAGTGGGTGCATCCGTAGCATTTGTTCACGTCGATTTTCAAAGCATGGTAGAATTGCGAATTCATGCGTGTTCCCTCAATTTAAATATGTTGTCAATCGCACGGTGGTTCCCTGTCCTACCGTACTGGTTATTTCAAGTTTGTCGGCATTGCGCTTCATATTCGAAAGACCCATGCCCGCCCCAAATCCCATTTCCCTAACTCTGGGGGAGGCGGTGCTGTAGCCTTCTTTCATGGCTTGTTCAATGTCGGGGATGCCGGGCCCTTCATCCTCAATGATAATCTCAATCTTCTGTGTGTCGATATCGACCATAATCCACCCTTTGTGGGCATGTGCCACCACATTCACTTCACCTTCAAACAGCGCCACCACGATCCTTTTGATGATGCGTGGATCGACATTCAACTGTTTGAGTATTTTCTTCACCTCGCTGGAGGCATGGCCTGCTTTGGTGAAATTGCCGCCTTCTACTTCAAATCTAAAATCCATCTTCAATCAGTAAACCGGTGGTAAGCCCAAATTATTAAGTATGCCTATGGCTTTATACATCGAATACTGGCACTCCAGTAACACAATGTTGTTCTCTTTGGCAATGCTGACCATCGTGGGGGTGGTCTTTTTCGCCCGCACGAAGAGGATGCACGTGATGTCGGCCATTTCGGCCGTGCGTATGGTTTGGATATTGGCCAAACCAGTGATCAGAAGCATCCCGTCGGTGTCGAGCGTTAAAACATCGCTCATCAGGTCGCTGGCAAAACCACACCTGATCTCCCTGTCGATATGTTGCTCTCCGGTTATGATGCGGGCATTGAGCTGGTTGCTGATCTCCTTTATGGTCATTTGGTCATGTGGTTTTTTTAATCTTCTTTTTTCCTTAAAACAGGCCTCTTGGCGTGCTTTGTTATGCCAAACTAATAGTTTTTGGCAAATTAAAAAACGATGTTTGAAATTCCGTTGTAATCAAGATTGATTCTAAATTTTGATGCGGTCAATTGGTGTGGGTAAGTGGTTTATTTGCATTGTGTTAGATTTGTATTTTCTGGGCATCTTCTATTTTTGACGGCAATATGATTTTTTGCATCCCGAATTCCCCCTTTTGTCATGTATTGAGTTAATTTCATGGCTGTTAGGTTTTTGTGTTGCCAGTATTTTCATCTCAGGCAACTCAATAATTGATAATTTTCAGTAATTTGCACCCTTAATGTTTTTTTGTCGCAGGGGATGTTTATTTTTGTAATTCAAAGTTGGTTCTATATTTCATGAGGAATTATATATCGTTCATTCTAATTTGTGTTTTTGCATCATCTGTTTCGGCTCAGGATTTGCCGGTGGGTCCCCGTTTGGGCGGGCTGACTGGTGAGGGTGATGGGAAAAAGGAAGTCACTATAAAACCGGACATACGTTCCTGGAAACTGATTGACGACTTGACCTTTGCCGACACCATAGCCGTGGATACGCTGACCACTTCAGTTCAGATTTTCAACCCCATTTACCGCAAAAGCATTGGTAATGTGCATACCGGTAACTTGGGTGCGCCATCTATCTCTTCCATCCTGGACAACCGACAGCAACGACCCGATTTTATATTTTACAACCCGTTGATCAGCTATTTCGATTATCCGAAGGATGTTGTTTACTACAACACCCGCACCCCTTATGTCAATCTCACCTACCACAGTGGCCAGCCTAAGCGCCGTGCCGAAGAGTTTGTTAAAGCGCTTTTTACCCAAAACATCACCAAGCATTGGAATGTGGGTATGCAGTATGCCCTTTATTCTTCCCAGGGGCGTTACGATTCCCAGAAGGCCAAAAACTCGGAATTCCGTCTCTTCTCAAGCTATAATGGTGCGAAATACAATGCCTCCGGTGGTCTGATCTACGCAAAAGCCATCCAGCAGGAGAACGGCGGGATCAGTAATGAAGAGGATATATTGAATCCCGAAGCATCAGGATACGACTATGACCAACCCGAAAATGTCCCGGTGAACTTCCGCGATGCTGAAAATTACCTGCGCAGTTTTCAAGTCTATTACAATCAGTCGTATAATCTGGGCCAATTGGCGCGCAAGGACAAGGAGGGGGAGGAGCAACTGCTGCCCGTGAGCACCATTTTCCATTCATTGCATGTTGACCTGGCCAAGCGCCAATATACCATTGGTGAACTGCCCGATTATGCCGATGCCAAAACTGAGAAGTTCTACCCCAATGTTTATATTGATTCTACTAAAACCGACGATCAAACCGAATACACACTGGTGAAAAACCAGTTTCAGATAAAGTTCAATGAGGAGGCCAACTCTCTGTTGCGTTTTGGTTTGCGTGCCTTTGTGGGCAACGATATTCGACTTTACAACACGCCGGCAGCCCCTTTCCGCGACGAGGACAACAAGGTTTTTTACCGCTATAACGACACTACCCTGGTCACTAGTTATGTGGGCGGGCAGCTGTTTAAAAATATTGGGCAGACTTTTCGCTGGAATGCTGGCATGCGCTTCTATTTCCAGGGTTATCGCGTGGGCGATCTGGAAGTAACAGGCAAGGTGCAAACCAACTTGAGTTTGTTAGGCCAACCAACTGAATTCTTTGCCGATGGCGGTTTTTTCCTGCGATCGCCCGAACTGTTGGAGGAGCATTACTTCTCCAACCACATTAAGTGGGATCAATCGCTGATTCGCGAAAAAACCTTGAAGGTGCGCGGTGGCATCAGGTTGCCCGAGCTGAAGATGCACCTGACCGGATCGGTGCGAAGCATCAATGGTTACATTTATTACAACAAAAATGGGGAGGCCGATCAAAACGAAGACCTGATTCAAGTGCTTTCTGTGGAGGCTGCCAAACATTTCAAGTGGTTGCGTTTAAACTCTGTCAACCAGGCCGTGTGGCAATACACCAGCAATAGCAATGCACTCCCATTGCCCGACCTGACGCTTTACAGCTCCAATTTTTACGAAAACATCCTGTTCAAGGTATTGACGTTCCAAATCGGGTTCGACCTCCACTACCATACAAAATATTACACCCCTTACTATTATCCGGCTATCGGCCAGTTTATTTCGCAGGACTACAGGAAAGTGGGTAATTACCCTTTTGCCGACGTGTTTTTGAACCTGCAATTGAAGCGGGCGCGCATCTATGTGAAGTACGATCATATCAACAAAGGATGGCCCGACAACAACTATTTTTACACGGTCGGTTACCCAGCCAATCCGCGAAGCCTGAAGTTTGGGGTTTCTTGGAATTTTTATGATTGATTGATAGTCAGGGGGTTGCTTCTGTTTTATTGGATATGCCAAAAAAACAGGTTACCTTTGTGGCGAATCAATCGTTATGAAGAAGTTCATTCTGTTTCTCATGTTGCCAGTTTTTGCTTTTGGATGCCGCGACAAGGTGGCCGTTCAAGGGCGTGAGGATGGTTCCTACAGTTGCCAAGTCGATCTTGACAGCATTCTGCAGCGCGGCACCATGCGGGTATTGACGGATTATAATTCGGTTAATTATTTCGTCTATAAAGGGTTTCCAGTAGGATACCAATTCGAACTGTTGAAGGCTTTGTGCGACCACCTAGGCATCACTTTGGAAATCAAGGTGTCCAACGATAAGGAAAAAAATATCCGGATGCTATTGAATGGGGAGGCCGACTTGATTGCGACCAATCTGGCAGTAACGGCCAAGGATGCCCAACGCATTACCTATACGGTACCCCATAGCCAAAGCCGTCAGGTTTTGGTTCAGCGGCAATGGGATCAACAATCAGATGGCCGCAAGAAGGCCAATCATCTGATCCGGTCGCACGAAGATTTGCTGGGTAAAACCATTTATGTGCTGAAAAACTCCTCTTATGTTGATCGCTTGAAACTGATTTCATCCCAATTGAGCGACACCATTGGGGTGGTTGAAATACCCGACTACGATGTGGAGCAGCTGATGCAGTTGGTGGCTGAGGGTGAAATCCCCTACACCGTCTGCTTTGAAAATATTGCGCAGGTTAATAAGGGGTTGTATCCCAACCTGGATATTAAAATGGCTTTGGGTGAGGCGTGTGATTTGGCTTGGGCTGTACGCCCTGGTTCCAAAATGCTGCTTGGAGCCATTGATCAGTGGTTGAAGGATTTTAAGGAGGGGACACAATACCAACGCATCTACCGCCGTTATTTCGTGAATTACCATCCCATACGCTCGGAGGGCTATATCGATACCGTATTGTCGGGTGACCACAACAATGCTTTTGATGAAATTATCAAAGCCAATGTGGTAAATACCGACTTTGACTGGCGCTTGATCGCCGCCCTGATCTACCAGGAGTCCCGTTTCGACCCGGAAGCCGAAAGTTGGGCAGGTGCCTTGGGGTTGATGCAATTGATGCCCGAAACAGCCAAACTGTTCGGTGTGGAATCGCTGCTCTCCCCAGAAGAGAATATTGAAGGGGGAATCCGTTTCCTCTCCTGGCTCGATGTGCGGATGCAGCGCTTTGTGACCGATAAAAATGAAAGGATGAAATTTGTGC
>JAGPIS010000145.1 GCA_018054835.1 Breznakibacter sp.
CTTCAATGATTTTATCCAACATGCCAATCCCGGTCGCCAGAGTACGCAAGAACGACTCCTCCTCTTCCTTAATTACCTTTTGAACCAGGTCCTGCTGGGAAATCAACTCGGGGTAAGCATCGCCCATAGTGTCGATCAGTACGGGGATCAAACGGTACATGGTGGCTTCGCGGGCATTAAGGAACGTGTAGCTGTAACGCACGGCACGTCGCAAGATGCGGCGGATCACATAGCCTGCCTTGTTGTTGGAAGGCAGCTGCCCATCGGTGATGGAAAAAGCGATGGTGCGGATGTGGTCGGCCATTACGCGCATGGCCACATCGGTATCGTGACCTGCGCCATATTTCACGCCGCTGATTTCGGATATTTTGGCGATGATGGGTGTAAAGATATCGCTGTCGTAGTTTGAGGTCTTTCCTTGAACCACACGCACCAAACGTTCAAAGCCCATACCGGTGTCCACATGCTGTTTGGGCAATTGTTCCAAATCACCATTGGCCTTGCGGTTGTACTGCATGAAGACGTTGTTCCATATCTCGATCACCTGCGGGTGGTCCTTGTTGACCAGCTCATGGCCGGGAACCGCTTGGCGTTCGTAATCGGGGCGCATGTCGATGTGGATCTCGGAACAGGGACCACATGGGCCCGTGTCGCCCATCTCCCAGAAATTATCTTTTTTATTCCCGTTAATCACACGTCCCGGCTCCACATGTTTGAGCCAGTACTCATAGGCTTCCATATCTTTTTCAAGGCCATCGTCGGTGCTGCCTTCAAAAACGGTGACATACAAACGCTCCTTGTCTATTTTCAAAACATCGGTTAAATATTCCCAAGCCCAATCTATGGCATCCTTTTTGAAATAGTCACCAAATGACCAGTTACCCAACATTTCGAACATGGTATGATGGTAAGTATCGTGCCCCACCTCTTCCAAGTCGTTGTGTTTTCCTGAAACACGAAGGCATTTTTGAGAGTTGGCCACACGGGCATCCACGATTGGACGGTTACCAAGTATGATATCTTTGAACTGGTTCATACCGGCATTGGTAAACATCAACGTGGGGTCATTCTTAATAACCATGGGAGCCGAAGGAACAATCTTGTGACCTTTGGACTCGAAAAAATCTAAAAAGCTTTTGCGAACTTCGGAAGCCGTCATAATATTCTGGATGTTTTAATTACTGTGCTAAGAGAAAAAACTCTTTTGCAAATTTAGATTATTTACCTAATTTTGACCGTTACGTTAGTAAAATTTATAATTTCAAGGAAAATATTCATACAAATGTCAAAAATAAGATACAAATACAATCCCGATTCACTATGCTACGTCAAGGTTGAAAAAGGGATTAAATACTATCTATCCCGTTTTTCCATCCATATTCTTTCGAGTGCTGTATTGGGTGTAGCCTTTTTCATTGGTTACACTTACATCCTCGACAGTCCGCGGGAAAAGCGTTTCAAGCGCGAGAACCAACAGTTGCTCACCCAGTATGAATTGATGAACAAGAAGCTGGACCAGATTGAGAATGTACTCAACGACCTCCAGTTGCGCGACGAGAATATCTACCGGGTGATTTTCGAGGCTGACTCCATCCCCAACTCCATCCGCAAGGCAGGCTTTGGCGGTGTGAACCGTTACGAGCACCTGGAAGGCATGGCCAACGAGGATCTGGTGGTGAACACAGCCAAACGGTTGGATGTGGCTATGAAACAGCTTTATGTCCAAAGCAAATCGTTTGACGAAATCATAGGTTTGGCCAAGCGAAAAGATGAATTACTACGTAGCATCCCAGCCATCATGCCCATATCGAACCGCGATTTAACCCGCACAGCCTCGGGCTGGGGATGGCGCATCCACCCCATCTACAAGATCAAGAAATTCCATGAGGGGATGGATTTTACGGCAACCACCGGAACCGACATCTATGCCACCGGCGACGGGGTGGTGAGCGAAGTGGTTACGGCCAACTCAGGTTATGGCAAACACATCGTGATTGACCATGGTTTTGGATATAAAAGCCTTTATGCCCACATGAGTGCCTTCACCGCCAAACCAGGACAAAAGGTAAAACGTGGCGACGTGATTGGCAAGGTGGGTAATACCGGAACCAGTACGGCTCCACACCTTCATTACGAAGTGCATTTAAAAAACAAGAAAGTCAATCCCCAGTTTTATTATTTCCAGGAAGATCTTTCAGCTGAGGAATACGACCGCATGATACAGATATCATCCAACAGCAACCAGACATTTGACTGATAAAAAAAGAGTGGCCAACGCCACTCTTTTTTTTGCGATGACATTTTTCATGTAAAAGATCGCCAAACAATGATATTTTTCATTCAATAGGCCATTTAGTGTGCTTATTTTTGATTAGGAAGTGAATTTTTAGCCATCACCAACACTAATCGAGAAAAATATCAATATGCCAAAAGGAATTTACAATGTACCCATCGCCAAGAACGAACCGGTACTTACCTATGCGCCCGGCACCAAGGAGCGTGAAGAACTGAAAAAACAGTTGAGTGCATTCCGGAGCACAGAGATGGATATCCCCATGAATATTGGGGGGGAGGAGATCCGCAGCGGCAACAAAGTCCGGCTATTCCCGCCACACGACATTCAGCACACCCTGGGGTACTACCACCAAGGGGATGAGATGCATGTGCACCAAGCCATTGATGCGGCATTGAAGGCCAAGAAAAAATGGGCCGAGCTGTCGTGGGAACACCGGGCATCCATATTCCTGAAGGCTGCCGATTTATTGGCCGGTCCCTACCGCCAGCGGCTCAATGCGGCCACCATGCTGGGGCAAAGCAAGAATCCCTTCCAGGCCGAGATTGATGCAGCCTGTGAGTTGGCCGACTTTTTCCGTTTCAATGTGCAATACATGACCCAGATATACCGCGACCAGCCCGATTCGGCCGCCGGCATGTGGAACCGATTGGAATACCGCCCTTTGGAAGGGTTTGTATTTGCCCTGACGCCCTTCAACTTCACCTCCATTGCCGGCAACCTGCCCTCGGCACCTGCCATGATGGGCAATGTGGTGGTATGGAAACCGTCGAAAACAGCCGTTTACTCAGCCCATATCCTGATGGAACTGTTCAAGGAAGCAGGCGTGCCCGATGGTGTGATCAACTTAGTGTTTGCCTCTGGTCCGGTGACGGCCAATGTGGTTTTTTCGCATCCCGACTTTGCCGGCATCCACTTCACCGGAAGCACAGGCGTATTCCAGGACATCTGGAAAAACATCGGCAACAACATCCAAAAATACCGCAGCTACCCACGCATTGTTGGCGAAACGGGTGGTAAGGACTTTGTTTTGGCACACAAATCGTGCGATGCCAAGGCGGTTGCCACGGCCTTAACACGGGGAGCTTTTGAATACCAAGGGCAGAAATGCTCGGCTGCCTCGCGCGCCTACCTCCCTGCCAGTCGCTGGAAGGAGATCAAGGATTATATGCAGAAGGACTTGCAGGATATGAAAATGGGTATGCCCGAGGATTTCACCAATTTCTTCAATGCAGTAATCGACGAAGCCTCCTACAAAAAAATGGAGCAGACCATCAAAGAAGCCAAGGCGGCACCCGATGCCCAAGTGATCATGGGCGGGAAATGCGATATGAGCGTTGGCTATTTTGTGGAACCTACGGTGATCCTGACCACCAATCCTCACTACAAGACCATGGAAGAGGAGCTTTTTGGACCCATTCTTACCATTTATGTTTACGAGGATCACAAGTTTGAAGAGACCCTGGAGCTGGTGGATAAAACCTCCATCTATGCACTAACAGGAGCCATCTTCGCACAGGATCGGTACATCATTGAGCAGGCCACCCGAAGTTTGAACCAGGCAGCGGGCAACTTCTACATCAATGACAAACCCACCGGGGCAGTGGTGGGTCAGCAGCCATTTGGCGGGGCAAGAGGATCGGGAACCAACGACAAGGCTGGTTCGCCCATCAACTTAATGCGCTGGGTAAGCCCCCGCACCATCAAGGAGACCTTTGTGCCAGCCACCGATTTCAGGTATCCGTTTTTGCTGAACGAATAAAAAGAATCCGCTATCATAAAACCGCATCAAGCTACACCTTAATGCGGTTTTTTTTTATCTTTGAGCCATAAAAACAATATGGCCATCTTGCAAGTCATTTGAGCAAAACAAACACTATGAAGAAGAGTCTCCTTTGGCAAACCATACGCCCCCTATTCAAAAACAAATATTTCATTACTGCCTTTGGTTTTCTGATTTGGATCTCATTTTTTGATCAAAACAATTTGGTAGAACGATATTCCATCACAAGGAAAATCAATCAACTGGAGCGGGAGAAGGTTAAACTCACCAATGAAATTGAGCAGAATAAAAGAAAGATGCAAGAGCTGAGGGGCAACCGGGAAAAACTTGAGAAGTTTGGCCGGGAGGAATACCTGATGAAAAGAAAAAATGAAGTAGTATTTGTAATTATCGACTAAACAGATGAATATTTTAAAATCATTAAGCTTACTATACTACCTGGGCATGGGCCTGGTTTTTACCGGTGTGGTGATGGCGCTGGCCAATATGGAGAAGGCACCATGGATATTCGCCATGGGCGTGGTGCCCATACTGGGCATACGCCTATACAACCGTGCGGTGTGTGAAAAGGATCGGCAACGCATCAACTCTATCTTGGTGGCCAGTGCAGTTTTTTTGGCCGCTTCAGCCTACATCATGATGATAGGCCGCAACTACTGGATTGTGGGGATCCTTATCGCCTCGGTACTCGACACCTATGTCAGCTTCAGGAAATAAAGGAGAATAAGACATTGTTTCATCCAAAGAACTTATTTCATTAACAGTAGCTTTCGAGAACGAAAAAAGGCAGAATAATCTGCCTTTTTTCGTTTACTGGAAACTTATTCCATTTATTTTTTGGTAGCCACTTGGTAACGCTTGTTGAGTTGTTCCACAACTGCGTTGGTGATATCCACCTTGGGATCGCTGTACAAAACATTATCACCCATGGTATTGCTAAGCACCATCTTATAGTTGTGCTTGGCAGAATAGGATTTCAAAAACAGTTGAAGCGTATCGCGCAATTCACGGTTGATGCGTTCCTGTTCGCGCATCAATTCGCTGGAAAGGCGGTTGTTTAGCTCTTGCAAGTCGCGCTCAGCTTTGGCCAGGCGTTGCTCTTCCGACTGGGCACGATCCAAAGATAGGAAACCATTGTTTTGAACCTTACGTTGGAACTCCATCGCATCTTGTTGAAACACCCGGTATTTCTGATTAAAAT
>JAGPIS010000022.1 GCA_018054835.1 Breznakibacter sp.
GAACATGTGTATGAGAAAAAAGATATCTCTTTTTCCAATCTCATGAAGGCCTTGAAGCATGATTTTGTCGGGTTTGATTCACTGAGACTCCGTTTGCTGTACGAAACAGCCAAATATGGCAACGATGATGATTTTGCCGATCAGCAGGCCGCCGATCTGTTCAAGATTTATTTCGATGCCATCAATGGCCGGCCAACCAGTAGGGGAGGTGTCCATCGCATCAACTTGCTGCCAACCACCTGTCACATCTATTTTGGTGAGGTTTTGGGCGCGATGCCAGATGGACGAAAAGCTGGTGAACCAGTTTCCGAAGGGATTTCTCCGGTTCAGGGCGCCGATAGGCAAGGCCCCACGGCAGTTGTCAATACCATGAGTAAACTGGATCACCTGCGGACTGGGGGCACCTTGTTGAATATGAAATTCACCCCTTCCTTTTTCAAGGGGGAGAAGAGCAAACAGCAAATGACCGCTCTGATCCGTTCTTATTTTTACCGGGATGGCCACCACATCCAATTTAATGTGGTGGATGCCCAAACTTTACGGCAGGCGCAGGCCAATCCGGAACGATTTGCCGACTTGATTGTGCGGGTGGCGGGGTATAGCGATTATTTCAACGATTTAACGCCTCAGCTTCAGGATGAGATCATCAAACGAACAGAACATGATTTTAACATTAATTGATTATGGTGCGTATTTTTCTTTTTTCTTTTTTTGTTGTTTCCAGTTTTTGTAGGGGGATGGCACAATCCCCGATGGAATCTTTTTTGAAGGATAACCCGGCGATAGAGTCCCAACGTATTGATGTCCCTTCGGATGATTATGTTGAAGCCTACTTGTTGATGGTTTCTCAACCGGTCGATCATCGAAACCCCGCAAAAGGATCCTTTAAGCAACGGGTTTGGTTGTCGTTCCGCTCGCAGGCCGATCCGGTGGTGATGGTGACCGAAGGCTACCAGGCCCAGCGCAATTATTTGAGTGAGCCGGCTCTATTGCTAAAGGCCAACCAATTGGTGGTGGAGCACCGGTATTTCGATGTTTCTTCTCCCGATTCGTTGGATTGGGATTATTTGAACCTTAGCCAAGCCACTGCCGATTTGCACGCGATCCGTTCTTTGTTTAAACCTTTCTTGCTCGAAAAATGGATTGCAACCGGCATCAGCAAAGGCGGCCAGACTACCATCGCTTATCGAGCCTTTTATCCCGATGATGTGGATTTGTCCATCCCTTATGTGGCTCCGGTGAATTACAATCGCGAAGATGAGCGATTGTTCTCTTTCTTTAAAAATGTGGGTACCCCCGACGATCGGAGGCGTATTGCTGATTTTCAGCAGGAGGTTTTAAAACGGAAATCAGCCTTGATGCCGATGTTTTTAGACTATGCCAAGGAAAGAAGGATGACTTTCCGCATGGGTTATGATCAGGCCTTTGAATTGTCAGTATTGGAATACCCTTTTTCCTTCTGGCAGTGGGGCGGAAATATTTCCGGCATTCCTTCTTCGGAGGCTACCGATGAGGAATTGTTCCTCCATCTTCGGCAGGGAAGTGATTTTGGATATTTTTCCGATCAGGAGTGGAATGCCATTAAGCCATTTTTCTTCCAAGCTTATCAGGAAATGGGTTATTATGCCTATGTTCCGGGTTCCTTGAAACCAATGTTATCTGCTTTCGACTCCGACACCATCAGCAGTAGCATGTTTGCACCTGGTGATGACACCCTTGCCTTCCGGGTGGAAACCATGGATTTTATTCGCCAGTCGTTGCACAAGCATAATCCCAAGATGATAGCCATTGTGGGCGAAAATGATCCTTGGGGAGCAACATCCATCGACAACAGTCTGTTGACAAATACATTGAAAGTGGTTCAAAAGAATGGCAGCCACAGGGCTCGTATCCACACCATGAGCGATATGCAACAATTGCAGGTCTTTCAGGTGATCGAACAATGTTTGGGATGCAAGTTGTATCCGGAGGCTATTGACCCGAAAAATTAGGTCGTCCCACTTATTAAAAACGTCACTGCCGTAATTGGTAGTGACGTTTTGCATGGTGTTATTGCCGATTTTTTCTTGGCTCCTGTAATCCGGTCTTTGGGATCGACCAGTCGTATCGAACCGCCAAAATACGGATGACGATGATGCTGACTACGGTGGCACTCTCGGTCACCATTTGGGGTAAGCCATAATGTTGAAGCACGAAATAGAGAATGGCTCCAGCAATGCATGCCGTGGCGTAGATCTCTTTGTGAAAGATCAGCGGAACTTCATTGCAAAGCGTGTCGCGAATCACGCCGCCCACAACCGCCGTGGAGAGTCCCATGATAACGGCAATAGGGGGTTCAATGCCCAGCCCTAGAGCTTTTTCCAGACCTATGAGGGTGAATACGCCAATACCGATGGTGTCGAATAGGAATAGGGTGCTTCGCATTTTCAGCACTTTGTTTTGAAACAGTATGGTGATCACCACCCCGGCAAGGATGATGTAGAAATAGTCCACCGAACGAATCCACGTTACGGGCATCACCCCCAACATCATGTCGCGCAGTGTGCCACCTCCCACGGCCGTAACAAAGCCAATGACAGCAGCTCCAAAAATGTCGAGCCGTTTGTCGGCTGCCATTAGTGTTCCACTCATGGCAAAAACGAACGTGCCGATATAGTCAAAAAGAATAATCAAGTTCATGACGTGAAATTTTGGCGCCAAATAACGATAAAATATTCGAAATAAATCAGGTAAATATTAAAAACAAACGTTAACAAATGAGTTTGTGTGTGAGGCTTGTCTTTTATCAATATCCCTGTTGAAGTATGCGGTGGAGATGTTCCGGTTCGAACAAGGTGAAGGGCATTGGAAACGACAAGACGCATCGGATGCAAACACATCTTTTGCGTCTTGGTGAGAAATTTTTACTGTTTTACAGCTGTTTTGGCATTATTACCTTAAGCGATCAACACTTCTAATCAGCGCTTCATCCCGTCCAATAGCTCGGATGGCCAGTATGGTCAGGATAATGCCCAATAGTGGCAAAAACATGGGGATGCTGTAAGTTAGCGTTCCTTCAATATTGGAGGCCATGGTGTGTGCTGTGTAAAGTATCAAACCGCTCAAGCCCGCCAACAACCCAATGTTGATGCCGCAAACCCGAATCTGTAAAAGGCGGTTTTTAAATAAAAATATGGCAAGTAGAGACATGACGGTGGTTAAAACAATCAAAACAGTCAAAGGCCAGGTGGAAAAAACAATGTTGGGTTGTTCCGGATTCGTGATGTCGGTCAAGCCCATGAACTTCAATGCATAAATGCCTTGTTCTCCCGATATGTAACCCATTGGGGTGAAAAATAAATTACCTGTCAGCAGAGCCGTTATCAATAAATAGAGAGATTGAATACGTTGAATCATAGTTTAAAATTTTTAAAATGATGATGGTGCGAATTTACAATAATTGTGTGTAAAATCCATCTCCTGATCTTGTCTATATCTTTCTGGCAGGGGATGAACATTGTTATTTGTGAATTTGTTTGATAGGGGTGTTTCATTAAGCAACATCTCCTTGAAAGTATGAGTTTTTAATGAAAAATTTGGTTTGTATTTCCTTGATAATTAAGCGGTAATGTATTTTTGTATTGTTTGGGATTTGTTATTTTACTAAAGATTATTTTATTTTGATTTAAAGTCTATAACTTTAAGTTCTTTATCAAACAATCATGTGGTAAGATTTTGAAAATATCTAGAATTTATGAAACATAGAATTGAAGAGTCAGAATTAATTATAAATGCCGATGGTTCGGTATTTCATCTCCACCTGAAACCGGGTCAGATAGCGGATACCATTATTTTAGTGGGTGATCCGGAACGGGTTGAGTTGGTGGCGTCGTTTTTCGACACTATTGAGCTAAAGGCCAGTAACCGGGAGTTCATTTCCTGCACTGGAATGTTGAATGGTAAACGGATCTCCGTGGTTTCTACCGGTATCGGCACCGACAACATCGACATTGTGGTCAATGAGCTCGATGCATTGGTGAACGTGGATTTTGCAACCCGCGAAGTGAAAGAACAACATACTGCGCTCAATCTCATTCGGATAGGCACTTCAGGATCGTTGCAGGAGAATCTTGATGTTGACTCTTGGCTGTTGTCGGAAAAAAGCATCGGTTTTGACGGGTTGCTGAATTATTATGCCAATAGGAATAGTGTCACCGACAACGGTTTTGAAGCTGCATTTACCAAGCATATGGACTGGAATGCACAGCTGACTGCGCCCTATGTGGTGGATGCCGATCCTGGGTTGATTGCAAAACTTGGTAACCATGAGTTGATCCGCCGGGGAACCACCATTTCGGCACCTGGTTTTTATGGGCCGCAGGGACGGGTGATCCGTTTGGAACTGGCCGATGCAAATATCAATGATAAAATCAGTGCCTTTAGTTATCAGGGCAAATGCATCACCAATTATGAAATGGAATGTTCGGCCATTTATGGCCTTTCAAAACTGTTGGGGCACCGCGCTGCAACGGTTTGTGCCATTATTGCCAATCGCAAGGCCGGAAAATACAGCAAGGACTATAAACCGGTTGTGAAAAACCTGGTTGGTCACGTGCTGAAAAGTATAACAGAATAAGGATTTTAAATAGTATATCTGGTTGTATTTAGCTGGAATGTATGGATGATCAAAAAGTTAAAGCGTTGATAAACTTGTTGGACGATCCCAGCGAAGAGGTTTTTTCTTCGGTGGAGCAAGCCTTGTTGAAATTGCCGGTTGAGATTGTTCCCCTGCTTGAAAAGGCCTGGGAGCAGTCGGCCGACGATTTGCTCCAAACCCGTTTGACCAACGTCATCCATAGTTTACAGCTTAATGATGTTAAAACTGAATTGATCCGTTGGGTGAAAGAGGGAGCCAAGGAACTTGTTTTTGGCGTGTTTTTGGTGGCCAAATATCAATATCCTGATCTCAGTTTCACCATCATCAACGAAAAGCTGAATGCCTTGCGGCGCGATATATGGCTTGAGATGCACGACCAACTCACCTCGCTTGAGAAGGTGCGTATTGTCAACCATGTGCTATTCGATCTTTATGGGTTTTCGCGTAACAATTCCAATTTCTTTGCGCCAGCCAATAATTTCATCAACGATGTTCTGGAAACTAAAAAGGGAAACCCCATTTCGTTGTCGGTTATTTACGCCATCTTATGCCAGCGGTTAGGCTTGCCTGTTTATGGGGTCAATTTGCCAAAAAACTTTATCCTGGCTTTTATGGAAGAGGCCTATGTGGGCGATGAAACAAATGCTGATAAGCAGACATCCGTTTTGTTTTATATCAATCCAATCAATAAAGGAACTGTTTTAGGGCGAAAGGAGATCGATTTCTTTTTGAAACAGTATCACATCGAACCCAATGAATACCTTTTTTATCCATGCTCCAATATTGATATTGTGGTGCGTCTTTTCAATAATTTGATCAGTGCCTATGATGCGATGGAGCAGCATGAAAAAAAACAGGAAATAAAAGAGTTGTTACAAATTTTGGATGCAGAAAAGTATTAAAATTAATATCTAGCTTATTATGAATGTATTAAGTAAATTATCTCCGGCGTTGGTCTGGAAGTATTTTGAAGAGATCACAAAAATTCCCCGTCCATCGAAACAGGAGGCGAAAATTATTGCTTATCTGGAGGATTTCGCGCAACGTCATCAGCTCAATTATAAAAAAGATGCCATTGGAAATGTGTTGATCACCAAAGGAGCCACTCCTGGTTACGAAAACTGCAAAACAGTCGTCTTGCAATCTCATATGGATATGGTTTGTGAAAAAAATTCCGATAAGGTGCATGATTTCACTACCGATCCCATTACTGTTGTGGTTGATGGGGCATGGGTGAAAGCCGACAATACCACTTTGGGTGCCGACGATGGTATCGGTATGGCGGCTCAATTGGCTGTTCTGTTGGACGACACCATTGAACATGGTCCGGTTGAGTGCTTGTTTACTGTGGATGAAGAGACCGGGTTGTCAGGTGCTTTTGCCCTGAAGGAGGGGTTCTTATCGGGTTCAGTTCTGCTTAATCTGGATTCAGAGGATGAAGGTGAGATATTCATTGGATGTGCTGGCGGGGTGGATACCTTGGCCGAATTTGATATTGAAGAACAGGATACTGCAAGTAATGTACTGGGTATCAAAATCAGGGTTTCCGGATTGACAGGAGGCCATTCGGGCGATGATATCCATAAGGGATTGGGAAATGCCAATAAAATACTGACTCGCTTTATCCGTATGGCCATGGATGAGGTGGAATTCAGCCTCTCCGAAATTGATGGCGGCAACCTGCGCAATGCCATTGCCCGCGAAGCCTATGCCATTGGAACGGTGCCTTTGCGTTTCAAGGAAGAGATCCGCGTGTTGTTCAATCATTTCTCTGCAGACATTCAAAACGAGCTGAAAACCACAGAACCTGGTCTTAGAATGTTTTTGGAGTCCTATGATTTGCCAGCAAAGCAGTTTACCGATGAGTTTGTGAACCGGTTTGTCTTTGCTCTATTGGCTTGTCCTCATGGTGTGCTGGATATGAGCCGCGACATTCCCGGCCTGGTGGAAACTTCCACCAACTTGGCATCGATCAAGCGCCAAGGCGACGTGCTGGTGGTGACTACCAGCCAGCGCAGCTCGGTTGAAAGCGCCAAAGAGTATGCTGCTCAAATGGTCGAAAGCGTATTTGTTCTGGCCGGAGCCCATGTGCACCACTCCGATGGTTATCCTGGTTGGACACCCAATGTCAATTCAGCTGTTCTGGCAATTGCCAAGGAATCTTATTGGTCGTTGTTTGGCAAGCAGCCGGTTGTTCGAGCCATTCATGCGGGTCTGGAATGCGGTTTGTTCCTCGAGAAAGCGCCGGGTTTGGATATGATCTCCTTTGGACCCACCATACGTGGAGCCCACTCACCCCAAGAGCGCATCGAAATAGAGTCGGTACAGAAATTTTGGGATCTTTTAATCGATATATTGAAGCGTGTGCCTCGGGCTTGATAATATTTGAAGAAAGAAGAGAGGCCGCAGCCTCTCTTTTTTTATATCAGCTTTTTCATCTTGTGAATCCTGTTGACAATCACGGCAATGGCACCGTCTCCTGTCACATTGCAGGCTGTGCCAAAGCTGTCCATAGCTATGTAGAGGGCAATCATCAGGGCACTGGCGGTTTCATCAAATCCCAGCATGGATTGTAAAATGCCCAGTGCCGCCATAATGGCACCGCCGGGAACGCCAGGTGCTGCAACCATGGTAATGCCCAGCATCATGATAAACCCTGCAAACACGTCCATGCTGATGGGCATGCCTGACGTCATCATGATGGCCAGGGCACAGGATACAATTTTCAAGGTGCTGCCCGAAAGGTGAATGGTGGCACATAATGGAATGACAAAGTCCACTATATCCTCGTCCACCTTGTTCTTTAAGGTTTGATCCACCGTAACAGGGATGGTGGCGGCCGACGATTGGGTGCCCAAGGCGGTCATGTAGGCCGGCATCATATTGCGCAGCAGTACAAAGGGGTTTCTTTTGCCAATAAACCCGGCCAATCCAAACTGGATCAGCAATAGGATAAAGGTCATTAAAAAGATGACAACAATGATTTTCAGAAAGATGCCAATAACCCCTGCCACTTGTCCGGCGGCAGTCATGTTCCAAAAAATGCCAAGTATATACAATGGCAAAAGCGGGATAATCACTTTATGGATAATCATGTTGATGATCTCCTTGAAATCATTCATGGCGTTTTTTAATGTGTCGCTTTTTAGCAACGACATGCCTAGGCCAATGGTGAAGGCTAGTACCAAAGCCGTCATAACCGACATCAATGGTGGCATCTCAATATTGAAAAAGGGCAGGAGTTCGGATGCGGTTGCAGAGTCAACTGGAGCCAAACGGTCGGTTGGCGCGAGAATCATGGGGAAAACCAGCATACTGGAAAAATAGGAGAAGAATCCCGAGAAAAGAGTGAAGCCATAGGCCAAAACCGCCGTTATCAGCAAGAGTCGCCCGGCACCTTTCCCAAGATCTGAAATGCCCGGGGTAATCAATCCAAAGATCAGCAGTGGAATAAAGAAGTTCAGAAAATTCCCGAATATGGCACTGAAGGTGATAAAGATACGTCCGATCCAATGTGGCAGTATCAATCCGAATACGATGCCTAAAACAATGGCTAATGCCACTTTAGGGAGTAAACCAAGCTTGATTTTTTTCATGACTGTAGGTTTTTTTGTTTGAATCAAAATTAACACTATTTAGTTTTTACAACATCATCTTTGACCGCTATTTATAAAATATATCTCATGCTGTTACTAATCGAACTTTTATTTTAGTTTTGTAGGAACAAAAGAAATGCAAATGGAGCAATTGTTAAATTTTGGATTGTTGGTGTTTACCTCCTATTTCACATTGATCAATCCATTGGGAATTATGCCGGTTTATATGACTATGACCATGGAATTGGACGATTCGCACCGGAAAAGGACTGCCCGCAAAGCAGCTATTGTGGCTTTGTTTACAATTGTTCTTTTTGCATTAAGTGGAAAGATGTTGTTTGATTTCTTCCATATTTCGGTTAACAGTTTCCGGATTGTTGGTGGCGTGATCTTCTTTTTAATGGGAAAAGATATGCTTCAAGCCCGGTTGGTGGCTGTAAAGCTGAATCAATCAGAGGTGAAAAGTTATGTGAATGATATTTCGGTTACCCCGCTGGCTATTCCAATGATTTGTGGACCCGGCGCTATCACCAATACCATTGTTTTGATGAACGATGCCACAACGGCAGCTCATAAAATTGTGTTCTTCGCGGGTGTATTTTTAGTTATGGTGCTTACTTATTTGATTCTCAGGAGTTCTTCAAAAATTATTAAAGTGTTGGGGGAAACTGGCAATAATGTTCTGATGCGTTTGATGGGATTGATTGTGATGGTAATTGCCGTGGAGTTCTTTTTTAGTGGCCTCACGCCCATATTAAGATCCATTTTCGAGATTCAATAGGGGGGTGTTTATTGTGCTATTCTTTTGATGTTGATTATTGCCGGGGTGTGGTTCCTTTTTCGCCCCATGGCTTTCTTCAGTTCATTTTTGGCACTGCAGCCCGAGCATCCACCTCCACAGCTGCTTGCGCTCTCCTTGCTGGTCAATGCTTGGTAAATTGTCCAGATGGCCTTGGCAAAGGCTCCGGCAACCAATAGGTATGTGATGATTAGTTGAGTCATGATTAAAAGAGATTTAGTGAAACCTGATAAACCAAAAATGCCATGCCCCATGCCAAAATGGTGGTGTAACCAATGGTGAGCAAAGCCCATTTCCATGAACCCGATTCTTTTTTAATGGTGGCAATCACGGCTACACAAGGAAAATAGATTAGGGTGAAAATCATAAACGCCAATGCCGTCGATTGATTGAAGGCTGGCGTGCCATCTATTTTTTTCTCGCTCCGAAGTCGATCAATCAATTTATTGTTTTCAGCTTGGTCGTCATCGGCCTGGTAAAGCACTGCCATGGTGCTCACAACCACCTCCTTGGCAGCAATGCCACTAATCAGGCTGATACTCATCTTCCAGTCAAAACCCAATGGTGCCATAACGGGTTCCACATATTTACCAATCTTGCCGATGTAGGAATTCATTTGCAATTCGCTGTTTTTTTGATGCTCAAGATCATACACCATTTGCTGCTTTTCAGCCAATAAGAGGTTTTTGGTTTCTACGGAGCTTTCGACAGACAAAAGTTGGTTGTATTCCGTTTCGGTGTGTTCAATTTGCTGGTCGAAAGAACCTATCAACTCAGGTTGGCGGGGAAAATAGCCCAGGAACCAGATAATGATGGAAGCAATAAGGATGGTGCCGCCCATTTTAGATAGGTATTGACTCCCTTTGTTCCACATGTGGCTGATGGTGTTGCGCACTGTTGGTAGCCGATAAGGGGGGAGCTCCATAACGAATGGCAACTCTTTTCCCTTGAATATTATTTTTTTGAATAAGCGTGAAACCACAATGGCCAACAGGATTCCACTGGCATACATGGCAAACAGCACAGTTCCTGCATTTTCGGGAAAGAAGGCTCCAATAATCAAAATATAGACGGGTAGGCGAGCACTGCACGACATAAATGGGTTGATGAGCATGGTCAACAACCTATTGTTTCGGTCTTCGATGGTGCGTGTGGCCATAATGGCGGGCACATTGCAACCAAAGCCCATAATCAGGGGGATAAAGGATTTGCCGTGCAGTCCCATCTTGTGCATCAGCTTGTCCATTATAAAAGCTGCCCGAGCCATGTAGCCGGTATCTTCCATAAAGCTGATGAATAAAAACAGGATTAGTATGTTGGGGAGGAATACAATCACTCCGCCTACGCCATTGATGATCCCATCAATCAAAAGGTCTTTCAATGGACCCTCCGGCATAACAGTGTGTGTCCAGTTGCCCAGTAGCCCAACACCCTGTTCTATCCAGTCCATGGGATATTGGCCCAGGCGGAAGGTGGTTTCGAACATCAGCCAGATGAAAGCAACAAAAACTGGTATTCCCCATAATTTATGGGTTAAATAGTGGTCGATGCGTTGCGTCTTGCGTTTACGCACTATTTTGCTGCTTTTAAACGTCTCCTGGATGGCGCCTGCAATAAAACCGTAGCGGGAATCGGTGATGAAAGTCTCGAAGTCCTCTTTTAATTGTCGCTCTGCTTTATTGGCAATTTTTTGAAGTTCAGCTATGATCAGGTCATTATAGTGGTTTTTTGCCTGTTGCTCAATAAAGCTGAAGTCTTTTTCCAAAACTTTGATGGCGATATAGCGGCTGGTGATGCCATTGTTGGTGAATCCGCTGGCGATAATTGCTTTTTCAAGGGTTTCAATGGCCTTTTCGGTAATGGGGCCGTAATTGATCTGTATCCTCCTCACAATAGGGTCTTTGCCCTCAAAGACATCGATTATTTTTTCCAGAAGTTCGGTGATGCCTTTCCCTTTGGACCCAATGGTGGGAATGATGGGCATGCCGAGCATGGTTCCCAAATGGACATGATCGAGTTGGGCACCATCTTTTTTCAATTCATCGTACATGTTTAATGCCGCCACCATCTTAACGCCCATGTCCAGTAATTGGGTGGTTAAGTATAAATTACGCTCCAAGTTGGAGGCATCCAGAATGTTGACTACGATGTCGGGTTTGGATTCGATGATGTGGTTGCGCACAAAGACCTCCTCGGGCGAGTAGGCCGATATGGAGTAGGTACCCGGCAGGTCGCTCACTTCAAAGGTGTAGTTTTGGTGTGTGAACCGAGCCGTTTTGGCTCCAATGGTCACCCCGCTGTAATTGCCGGTATGTTCTTTCGATCCGCTGGCAAAATTGAATAACGTGGTTTTACCGCAATTGGGGTTGCCAACCATCGCAATTTTTATGGTTTTGGTGGCCTCCCGTGGCGGATTTATGAACTCCGATTGTTGCGTTGGGTTGGCCAACAGGTGCTTGGACAATTCTTCGTGCGAAATATTCAAGGATATGTCAATCATCTCTGCTTCACTTCTTCGGAGCGAAATATAGTAGTCAAGTATCTTATATTCAATGGGATCGTTTAGTGGGGCGTTTTTAATAGCCTTGATTTTTTTTCCTTTGACAAATCCCATCTCTGTTATTCGTTTACGGAATGCACCATGTCCCCTGACATTTATGATGGTTGCCTCTTGGCCGTTCAACAGCTCTGATAATCTCATTAATGAATCAATGGTTATTTCATATATATTTGTACAAAAATAGTGCTATTGTTTGGTTTCACCAATCCCCATTAATGGTGATTTTTTAGGGGATTTTTTAGTTGTTAAAAAACAGTTGTTATTATGAAGAATAAAATTGTCAATATTGCCATCCAGATCTTGCCTTTTTCGGCAAAATTGGAAGTGTATGATGTTGTAGATAAAGCCATCGAAGTGATTGCCCGTTCGGGCGTGAAATACCGTGTCACCCCTTTTGAAACCGTGATGGAGGGCTCTTATGGACGATTGATGGAGGTTGTGTCCGAAGTGCAGGAAGTGTGTTACCAGGCTGGGGTGGATGCCGTGATGTGCAACCTCAAAATCCAGTCGAACAAGCAGGGGCTGGTGACCATCGAAGATAAAACGGGGAAATATGATTGAAAAAAAAGCACCGTGAGGTGCTTTTTTTTATCTGATGTCTTCAAAATCCACATTCGAATAACTGGAAACTTCCATGTGTTTTTCAAATGATTCTGTATCTGTTAGTTCTAGTTGGTTGGCTTTTATGTAGTCAATAACTTCGTGCAAGCCTTCCGCAAATTTTTCAAAATCTTCTTTGTAAAGGAAAATCTTGTGCTTTTCAAAATGGTAACTTCCATCTTCCTCAAAGCGTTTCTTACTTTCTGTTATGGTTAAGTAATAGTCGTTTTTCCTGGTTGCTTTTACGTCAAAAAAATAGGTTCTTTTGCCCGCTCTAATTGATTTTGAGAAAATCTCTTCTTTGTCACTTTTTTCTAGCTCTTCTTTGTCGAATCCTTCCATTTCGTTTGAATTTTAGGTATGCAAGTTGTAAAATTCAAAAATGGGAATTATTTTATGATATACAAATTATTTTGTGAATTTTTTTTAAAGAGTGTTTCTAAAATACTTTACATTTTGTTAAATTTCAGGATTGTTAGAGTTTGCCAAGATTTTAATGAAGATTTTTTAAAGATTAATTGTATTGCACCACAAAAAAAAAGCCCTATTTTTGTACTCTAAATTTAAAAAAGTTCTTTTGAGATGTTAAGTAGACGATTGCTAAGAGTTAAAGTGATGCAAGTGGTTTATGCCTATTATCAAAAAGGTGATAACACTTTAGATAAAGCAGAGAAGGAATTATTTCATAGCATCTCCAAATCGCATGAGCTATATCACGCCATGCTTCTTCTGTTGACCGAATTGCGCAATTATGGCGAGAAACGGATAGAGGCAGGTAAGCAAAAAATGCGCCCCACCAGTGCCGATCTGAATCCCAATACACGTTTTATTGACAATCAGTTGTTGAATCAGCTGGCCAACAATACAACCTTGTTGAGTTATGTGCGCAAAACCGGAGTTTCATGGGTTAACCATCCCGAAGTGGTCAAAAATCTTTATCAAGAGATTTGTGCCTCCGACCTCTACAAGGAATATTTGGCGTTGGAAACTTCCAGCTACGAAACCGATAAGAAATTTGTGCTCAAACTGGTTGAAAAGCTGGTGGCTCCTTATGAGGATTTGTACAATGTTTTGGAAGAGCAGAGTATTTATTGGAACGACGAAGCCGAATTTATCATCAGCATGGTTCTTAAAACCTTGAAATCATTTGAATTGGTTCAGGGGGATGATGCTGAGTTGCTTCCTGAGTATAAGGATGAGGATGATTATCAATTTGTAAAAACCCTGTTCCGTAAAAGTATCGTCAATTACAAGGAGTCGTACGACCTGATCAAAAAATTCTCGAAAAACTGGGATTTCGACCGGGTGGCCTTCATAGATATTGTGTTGATGCAGTTAGCATTGGCGGAAATCATGGAGTTTCAACATATTCCTGTTAAAGTTACTTTGAATGAATATATCGAAATTGCCAAGTTTTATTCCACAGCAAAAAGTGGCAACTTTATCAATGGCATCCTCGATAAAATTATTGACCACCTAGTGAGCGAGAACAAATTGGTCAAGCCATTGAAGTCATGACCCCAGCCTTGAGAAAACTATTTTTATTCTTTGGTATCGGCATGGCTCTTTTTTCATTCGGGTCGTGTGGGGAACAAAAAAGAAAACCCGAATCAGAAAATAAAGGTTCGGCTAAAATGGTTTTTGAGACAAAATTTAATACTTTTGGCGATGTGAAGCAAGACGAAGTGGTGGGTATCAGCTACCGTTTCAACAATAAGGGGAACGCCCCGTTGATTATCAATGAGGTTCAAAAAGGGTGTGGGTGCACCGAAGTGGTTTACCCTAAAAATGCCATTGCGTCAAACGATAGCGCTGTTGTTGAGGTTATTTTTGACAGTGCAGGTTTTTCTGGGAAACAGTTTAAAACTGTGCTGATCTATTGCAATGATCCGGAAAGTCCAATACAGCTTAGTTTTTCAGCAAATGTTATCAGTGAGTATTAACTAAATTATAATAAAAAAATCGTATGAATCTATTCTTACAAGTAGCAGCACAGAGCCAACAGCCTGCATGGATGCAGTTTATGCCTTTTGTTTTGATCATTGTGGTGTTCTATTTTTTTATGATCCGCCCACAGATGAAACGTCAAAAGGAGTTGCGAAAATATCGCGAGGCCTTGAAAAAAGGTGACAAAGTGATCACTACCGGTGGTATGTATGGAAAAGTTGCCGAGGTAAAAGACGACCGCATTATTCTAGAAGTTGCCGATGGTGTTAAACTCGAATTTGATAAATCGGCCATCGTTATGGATATGAGCGATGCTCAAGCAAAACGTTAAGGATTTATTTTAATAATAGGGAGCCATTAATTACATTTGTGTATTAATGGCTTTTTTTATGTTTGATCGTTCTAAAGTTTCATCTTTTTTCGTCAAAGTACTTAAGAGTAGGAATTTGCCTGTTTTCACAGTCTTTTTATTCCTCTCTTTTTGTTTTTGGTTCCTCAATGCCCTGCGGAAGGATTATGTCACCAATATCAAGTTTCCTATAGTCTTGACCAATTTTCCCGAGGATGCCATGCCCGATCCATCGGTTGGGCACCATGTTTTTTTGAAAGTCAGGTCCGAAGGTTTCCATCTGCTGCAATATCAGTTTGGTGAGATGTTCGATCCGGTGGAGGTTAAAGTTGACCAATTGCCGCCCTATCGAAGGGGTGGTGAATTTGGTATCTATTTCCTGCCCCGGCAATTTTCACGACTTTTCACCTCCCAGCTTCCCGGGAAGCTCGAATTGCTGGAAATCCAATCTGATACACTTTTCATTCCCATCTTGCCTCGGAAATCTAGGAAGGTGGCGGTGAAACCGTTTTTGCGCATCAGTTATGAGCGGCAGCATATGAACTCTTCGGAGGTTGTGGTATTTCCCGATTCTGTTTTGGTGTCAGGTTTTGCGCATGTGGTGGATACCATGCGTTGGATTTCCACCGCATTGCTCGAAGCACGCAATCTCAAGGATACGCTCTCGCGCCAAGTGGGTTTGTCAACCTTGCCAGGCCTTCAATACAGCCATGAAAAGGTTCGGGTTTTGGTGCCGGTGGAAGCGTTTACTCAAAAAAGCGTTAACGTGCCGGTTTTTGCCCAGCATCTGCCCGAAAAATTTCATTTTAAGGCCTTTCCCTCCTTTGTGCGGGTCAGTTTTTTGGTGGGGCTCAGCCGGTTTGACGATATTCAACCATCTGATTTTTCTGCGGTTGTTGATTTTACCGATGCGGGATTATCCTCCGAACGGTTGAAAGTGAAAATAGAAAAAATGCCGCAAGGGATACAGAGTATGACCTATTCTCCTATTTTTGTCGATTATCTTATTGAGAAGGATCGTTACTAGAGCCTTTGGATTTTTTATCGCCTGCATCAAGGATATTTTACTGACATTGAAACCAAATTGTAACTTAGATGAAGTGTGTTGGACTGACGGGCGGCATTGGCAGTGGAAAATCTACTGTAGGGAGTATTTTTTCTGCCCTTGGGGTGCCCGTTTATAATGCTGATTTGGAGGCTCGTTGGCTTTCTGATACCGATGGTGTTATTGTTGATGGATTGAAATCTTTGTTTGGCGATAAAATATATCAAAATGGATTGCTCCAACGGCCTGCACTGGCCGAATATATTTTTAACGATCCATCTTTGCTTCAACAGGTCAATGCCATCATCCATCCGGTGGTGGAGAACCATTTCCTGGGATGGGCCTCACAATACGGCCATCTCCCATACGTGGTGAAAGAGGCTGCCATCTTGATTGAAAATGGCGGTTGGCAGCGGGTCGATCATCTAATTTTGGTGGTGGCACCCGAGGAGCTTCGCATCGAGAGAGTTCTGCGGCGCGATGGGGTCAGTTATGATCAGGTTCAGGCAAGGATTCGTAATCAAATGGCCGATTCGGAGAAACTGAAATACGCCAATAGTGTGATATATTGCGATGAACACCATTTGGTGGTGCCGCAAGTAATTAATATTCATCAAAAACTAGTTTTATAATGGGTTTATTGGGTTCTTTATTTGGTGCCGGTTTAGGATGGTGGCTGGGCGGGCCGATTGGTGCTATTCTTGGATTGATATTTGGACATGTTACCGAAAGCCGCAGCAGTGCCGCCCCTTCAGGGGATTTTCGACAAAACAGGGATGGTTTTTTGGCTTCGTTACTGGTTCTTATGGCGGCTGTTATGAAAGCGGATGGCCGCATTGTGCGCTCTGAACTTGACTTCGTGAAGAAAAGCCTGGTGCAATCTTTGGGCGAAGAGCGTGCTACGCAAGCCATTCATGCTTTGCGCGATATTGTAAAGCAGGATATTCCTGTTCAGGAGGTGGCGTTGCAAATCAGGGTCAATCTTGATTATTCTGCCCGTCTCGAATTACTTCATTTATTGTTTAATATAGGCAAAGCCGATGGCGTATTGACCAGCGATGAGTTGCGCGTTATTCTGCAAATTGCTGATGCGATGGGAATTTCATCTGCCGACACCATCTCGATTCAAAATATGTTTGTTGACAATGCAGAGGCTGCCTACAAAGTTTTGGAGATTGAATCATCGGCTTCTGATGATGAGATTAAAAAAGCCTACCGCAAGATGGCCATGCGCTATCATCCCGATAAAGTATCGCACTTGGGGCCAGAATTCCAACAGGGAGCCAACGAAAAGTTTCAAAAAGTCAACGAAGCTTATGAGAAACTGAAAAAAACAAGAGGTTTCAATTGATATCTTTTGGGTTTTTATCCATTTATATTCAGTGTTTTGTAAAATAATTTGGGATTAGTCCAGACTTTGTAGAGGTTATAAAATGGATGATGTTAAAAAAAACTTTTGCAGCAATCAATTTAGTTTTATTTTTGTGTCGAATTAAAAACTGTAATTATGTTGAAAGGAATATTATCGATTAGCGGTCAAACAGGCTTGTTTAAGTTGGTTTCCCAAGCTAAAAACTCAATAATTGTTGAATCACTGATTGACGGGAAACGTTTCCCTGCTTATTCAACTTCGCGTGTGAGTGCATTGGAAGATATTTCAATTTATACCGAAGAGGGGGATGTGAAGCTTTCTGAGATTTTTCTCAATATTTATGAAAATACAAATGGGGGAGAAACGCCAACTGCAAAAGCTTCTGCTCAGGAATTGAAGAAATATTTTGAAACCATCATCCCTTCTTATGATAAGGAGCGTGTTTATGTCTCCGATATTAAGAAGGTGCTTTCATGGTATAATTTGTTGGTTTCCAAAAGCCTGATCGATCCGGCCAAAGCACAACAAGAATCGGATGCTTCGGATGAACAGGCATAAATGATTCCCTCATACAGATTGTTGGTGATTTCTTTTTAGACAAACATAATTGATTATCAATAATCTGTATATTTATTTTGAAAAAAGTAGAAAAAATATTTGGAAGATATCAGTCAAACGTTTTATATTTGCAGACGTTTTCCAAAGGGAATAACAATTAAGTGCTAAGGCACTGTTTAAATGTTTAAGATTGAGTTTGAAAAAAAA
>JAGPIS010000146.1 GCA_018054835.1 Breznakibacter sp.
GAAGAGTTTCGCACGGCATTGTTGGTAACAGTGTTGCCCACGCCTGTCGATGTATTCTTATTGGTGGTGCCATTAACCGTTGATCCTGGCCGGCTATACGTAACCGAACCCCTTGTTGATACCGTATTCCCATCGCGAGTCACTGTCATCTCCCTGCTACCATTTATTGGAGAATAAGAAGAATATCGGGTGTTATTGCTGCGGTATGAGGTGGAACTATTGATGCTCCCTATCGACGTATTGTTGTTGCCTGTACGCGAACCATAATACAGCGAAGGCGAGGTTTGATTCCCAGCTATGTTGCCTCCGGGGCGATGGTGGTGCGGCCAGTAGTGCGAACCGTGCCAATAAGGATTGTACCCCCAATAGGGATCATATCCGCCAAAACCAAAATAGGGGTTGTACCATGGATCGTTCCATCCATAATAAGGCCAGCCAAAACCAAATGAGGTATTCCAGAATGACCGGTACCCGCCAAAATAGAAGTTGGAATAAAAGCGATTGCTCCACGATGGGAACACATAGGCATAATTGCCATCCACATAAACATTCCAATTGGGATCACTGAAATAAACCACTTGGGTGTACAAAGGTGACCAATAAGGAATTCCCCTGAATGGACCATGGAATCGAGCCATCCGTTCGGCATAATCCTGATCGTACGAGGAGCCTGAAAAACCATTCACCCAATAACCCGTCTCGTCGTTGTAGTACACCATAGTGTCCACATCAACCACTTGGTCGTCGGTCAAAATATTGGCATATTGAGCCTGTATCTGGCTAAAATCGCGCGGATCGCTTTGATCCACCGAGCGGGAATACTCCTTGGCCTTCTGGCTGTAAACTTGTTGGTCTTCCTTTTGCACGGTCTTATCGGTCAAGACGGGTGCAAACTGATCGGACACACTCAAAGGCTTAGCCTTGGGATTATAATATATATCATCGTTGTAGGCCACGCCCGATTGCGTCCTGGAACTGGTGCAGGCACCCAGACTTAAAGAGATGATGCCCAACATGATCAATTTTGTTCTCATTTCTAGTTCCTCCGGTTATGATTAGTTCTTACAATTATATCAACAAAATTCATACCAATAGTTAAAAAAGTGAAACAATATCATTAACAAAGCCCATTTCCGAAGCCAGAAAAACCATTGACAGCCGCGGGATGTTAATATTTAGCAATAATACATTATTTTTTTGGGAAATAAGGTCTTAATCTGTGGTAATTTTCGCAATTTTGCAGCTTGTTATTCAAATAATCATTCATTAAAATATGGCTAAGGAATTAACTTCACGGAGTGAAAATTATTCTCAGTGGTATAACGAACTGGTGCAAAAAGCCGACCTGGCAGAGAACTCTGCCGTCAGGGGTTGTATGGTGATCAAGCCATACGGTTACGCCATTTGGGAGAAGATGCAACGCGTACTGGATCAAATGTTTAAGGACACAGGACACGAAAACGCCTATTTCCCGCTATTTATCCCGAAATCGTTCTTCAGCAAAGAAGCTTCCCATGTGGAAGGGTTTGCCAAGGAGTGCGCAGTGGTGACCCATTACCGGTTAATGAATGACCCCAACGGCAAAGGCATCGTGGTAGATCCGGAAGCCAAACTGGAAGAGGAGTTGATTGTGCGTCCCACATCAGAAACCATCATCTGGAACACCTATAAAAACTGGATCCAATCGTATCGCGACCTGCCCATCAAATGCAACCAATGGGCCAATGTGGTTCGCTGGGAGATGCGTACCCGCCTATTTTTGCGCACGGCCGAGTTCCTGTGGCAAGAGGGGCATACGGCACACGAAAGCGCGGAGGAAGCCATCGAGGAGACCATCACCATGCTGAAGGTTTATGCCGACTTTGCCGAAAACTATATGGCCATGCCTGTGGTGCAAGGGGTGAAAACAGCCAACGAGCGTTTTGCCGGCGCCTTGGAAACCTATACCATCGAGGCATTAATGCAGGATGGCAAAGCGCTCCAGTCGGGCACATCGCACTTCCTGGGACAGAATTTCGCCAAAGCATTTGATGTGACCTTCACCAACAACCAAGGGAAAATAGAATACGTGTGGGCCACTTCATGGGGTGTTTCCACCCGCTTGATGGGGGCTCTCATCATGGCGCATTCCGACGACAACGGCTTGGTGTTGCCACCCAAATTGGCGCCCATACCGGTGGTGATTGTGCCCATCTACAAAAGCAAAGAGGAGCTCGACCGCATCTCCGTTGTGGCTAAAGAGCTGGTTAAAAAACTGCGTGCACAAGGCATTGAAGCCAAATTCGACGACAACGACAAGAAAAAACCAGGCTGGAAATTTGCCGAATATGAGTTGAAAGGTGTTCCCGTCCGTTTGGCCATTGGCCCCCGCGACCTGGACAACAACAGTGCCGAAGTGGCTCGCCGCGACACCCTCACCAAACAGGTGGTACCGCTCGATGGCATTGAAACATACGTAATTGACCTACTGGATGACATCCAGCATAACATATTCAACAAAGCAATAAAATTCAGGGAAGAGAACACCACAAAGGTGAATACCTTCGAAGAGTTCAAGCAAGTGCTCGATGGGAAAGGCGGCTTTATCCTGGCTCACTGGGATGGCACTTCCGAAACCGAAGAGCAGATCAAAGCCGAAACAAAAGCCACCATCCGGTGCATACCGTTGGACAACCAACCGGAAGAAGGCACTTGCATTTACAGCGGCAAACCCTCCACGCAAAGGGTGCTGTTTGCCCGCGCCTACTAATCAAGGCTTTGGGAGATCAGCCCAACATCATAATCACAAAAGGAATAGATTTTTCTGTTCCTTTTGCTATTTTTGCAATAGAAAACCAAAATCATGATAATCTATCACGGTGGATATTGTACGATAGAAATTCCTGAGATCCGGGAAGGGCGATATACCAAAGATTTTGGCCCTGGATTCTATTGCACTGAAATAAAAGAACAAGCCATCCGCTGGTCAAAACGTTACGACACACCAACAATCAACCAATACCATTTTGAACCAGATGCGTGTTTAAAAACACTCCATTTCGAGGAAATGACAGAAGAGTGGCTAAACTTTATTGTCAACTGCAGGAATGGCGAAAAGCACCCAAATGATATCGTTATAGGAGCTATGGCCAACGACCAAGTTTATAACTATATTTCCGACTTTATCAACGGCATTTTGACACGGGAACAGTTTTGGGTGATGGCAAAATTCAAACACCCCACTCACCAGATTAATTTTTGCAATATCCAGGCGTTGAATTACCTCACTTTCATTTCAAGCGAACAACTATAATTATGGCAGGCAGGGAAAAAAAAGAGCACAATGATTTGTTTTTTGTTTGTAGCCTAATTGAATACATAGGCAGAAAAACAAAAAACCATAGGAGTGTTGTGGTGAACGCCATTGGGAAAGAAAAGCTTCAACACATACTGGAATTGGCTGATGTTTATCACAGCGAGAACATCGACAAGATTTCTGACGAGCTAATTGAAAACCATCAAATTGCAACGGGTTTTTTCGATAATGTGGCCACTGGAAAATATCAAATCCCAACCCACTGGGACATTGGAAAGGTATATAAAAGGTTGATAGTTGACGTATGCCTCGATCAAAAAAAAGAACCCATCGATGCCCTTGTTGAAGTCTATAATTCGTGGCTTTCTAGAAAGATTGAGAATTTAAACAGCAGCCTTTACTACGAGAACCCAGGGTACATTTACCACTCCTACCTCCATGGGGATGTACTATAATATCCTGCATAAAAGCAGTCACCATTTACCAACAAGCCGGTTTTTATATTATATTTACTCATGATATAAAGGCTGACTAATGGAAAGAACCAAAATACGCGACAGTATCCTGGCCACCTTGCGCGACAAATCGGTAGCCAAACAAAACATATACAATACCACACGTGCCGAGTTTGACCAGTTGAAGACTGTTTTGATTTACCTGGCCGATGAGTACAACTCCCATCTAAACGATTGTCAGGAAATATCCCTGCAAATCATCGACAATGGGTCTTATGTGGTTCAACTGAAGGTTGCCGGCGACATGCTGGTGTTTGTGATGCACACCAATGTGTTCCAGTTCGACCGCGACCACGAAGTGTGGAAACAGCCCTATATCGTTGAAAACCCAATGCGTAGCTACTCGGGCGTGGTGAGCATTTACAACTTCCTCTCCGACTCGTTCCGCTACGACCGGGAGGAGGATCCCGGCTACCTCATTGCCCGTGTCTTCATCAACCAAGAGCGCGCCTTCTTTGTGGAAGGGAAACGGCAGCGCCGAATGGGTGTCAACCACTTTGGCATGGCCACCATTGATGCCGATGCATGGCAAAAAATAGTGGAAACAGCCATCCGCTACGCCATCAATTTTGACCTGTTGGTACCGCCCTACGAAGCCGTCAACATAATCACGCTCAACCAGATGAAAGACGAAATCATGAATTCAAAGATAAAAACCGGAAAGCGCTTAGGCTTCCAGTATAATTCGGATGATGTTAAATAACTAAGATGGAAAAAGTATTAAACCGTTTTTTAAACTATGTGTCGCTTGACACCCAAAGTGACAGCAAAACAGGTCTCACCCCCTCCACTCCGGGACAAGCCAGCTTCGCCAAAAAGCTAAGCGAAGAATTGAAAGCAATTGGACTCAGTGAAGTGGAGGTGGACAATAACGGCTATGTGATGGCGACCCTGCCGGCAAACACCACCCTGGAGCACCCTGTTGTGGGTTTTATTGTGCACATGGATACCAGCCCCGACTTTTCGGGCAAGAACGTGCACCCCCGCATCGTCCGCAACTACTCTGGGGAGGAGATCACGTTGAACGAAACCGAAAACATCCTGCTGAAACCAACCGAATTTCCTGAACTGTTGAATTACAAAGGGCAGGACCTGGTGGTTACCGATGGCACCACCCTGTTGGGTGCCGATGACAAGGCGGGTATCGCTGAAATCGTGACGGCCATGGAGCACCTGATCAACCATCCCGAGATCAAACATGGCAAAATAAGGGTTTGCTTCACGCCCGATGAAGAAATTGGCCAGGGAGCCGACTGTTTTGATGTGGCTCGTTTTGGTGCCAACTTTGCCTACACCATGGATGGTGGTGAGATTGGTGAATTGGAGTTTGAGAACTTCAATGCAGCAGCAGCCACCATCACCTTCAATGGTCGGAACGTCCACCCGGGCTACGCCTACCGGAAGATGA
>JAGPIS010000023.1 GCA_018054835.1 Breznakibacter sp.
GAGGAACAAAACAAAGGCGAAAAAGCCTACCGACCATTGCCGCGCCAACGCAACGTCTCCAAAGCATTGAAAGCTTATGCCAGTATGGTGAGTTCGGCCGACAAAGGCGCCATCCGACTGATTGACTAACGTCATAACCATTCAACCACAGAGCATCGAAGGAATATAAAACGAAAAAGAATTCAACATGGAACAGGCCACAGATCAAACAGAACAGGTCAAATCGAAGAAGCAAAGGATCAACGGATCGCAGGCTGTTATGCAATCGTTGCTGAACGAGGATGTGAACCTAATTTTTGGCTATCCTGGCGGTGCCATTATGCCCATCTACGATGCCCTAATGGATTATGAGGATCGTATCAAACATATCTTGGTGTGCCACGAACAGGGCGCCATCCATGCCGCACAGGGTTTTGCCCGTGTAACCGGAAGAACAGGTGTTTGCTTTGTCACCAGCGGCCCCGGCGCTACCAATGCAGTAACCGGCATTGCCGATGCCATGATTGATTCCACCCCTTTGGTGGTCATCAGCGGGCAGGTCGCTTCTCCACTGTTGGGAACCGACGCTTTCCAGGAAATTGATGTGGTGGGCATCACGCAGCCCATCACAAAATGGAATTTCCAGGTGAAACGTGCCAACGAAATACCCGAAGCAATAGCTAAAGCTTTTTACATAGCCAACTCAGGCAGGCCGGGACCAGTATTGATTGACATCACCAAGGATGCCCAGTTCGAAACCTTTGATTATGAATATCAAAAAATAAACAGAATACGCAGCTACCAGCCTGTACCCCAACCAGAACCGGCAAGGATTGGCGAAGCAGCCCGGTTGATCAATCTGGCAAAAAAACCGATGATCTTAGTAGGGCAGGGGGTGGTGTTGGCCAATGCCGAAAAAGAACTGCTAACCTTCATCGAAAAAACAGGCATCCCGGCAGCATGGACACTTTTAGGCTTATCGGCCATGCCTACGGACCATCCGTTGAATGTGGGCATGCTGGGCATGCACGGCAATCTGGCACCCAACTTGAAAACCAATGAATGCGACCTTCTGATTGCCATCGGCATGCGTTTCGACGACCGAGTGACCGGAAACACTCAGAAATACGGCATCAGCGCCAAGGTGATCCATATGGAGATTGACAAATCGGAAATCAATAAAAATATCTATGCTGATGTACCCATCCTGGGCGATGTGAAAGCTACATTGCCCCTACTCACCGAAATGGTGGTTGATAACCAGCACGAAGCCTGGTTGCAGGAGTTCAAAACATGCTACAAGCTGGAACACGACAAAATAATTAAGTCACAACTCAATCCAGCCAAGGAATTCATCACAATGGGGGAGGCCATCCATAAAATATCAGAGGCCTTAAACGACGACGCCATCATGGTAACCGATGTGGGGCAGCACCAAATGATGGCTGCCCGCTACTTCCGCTTCAAACAGAGCCGTAGCGTGGTGACATCGGGCGGGTTGGGCACAATGGGATTTGGCCTTCCGGCAGCCATTGGCGCAAAGTTCGGAAACCCCGACAGGGAAGTGGTTCTTTTCGTGGGTGATGGCGGCATCCAAATGACCATACAGGAGTTGGGCACCATCTTCAGAACCCGTATTCCGGTGAAAATAGTGCTGCTCAACAACGAATTTCTGGGTATGGTGCGGCAATGGCAGGAGCTCTTTTTCGACAAGCGGTATGCCAGCACCGAAATGACCAACCCCGATTTCCAAACCATTGCCAAAGGTTATTTCATTGAGTCGGCGTTGGTGAAAGAACGCGAAAATCTGGATGCTGAAATTGAAAAAATGGTGCATCACCAAGGACCTTACCTCTTGGAGGTAAGGGTGGAGAAGGAGGACAACGTGTTCCCGATGGTGCCAAGTGGAGCGGCCGTCAGCGAAATAAGGTTAGAATAGCAGAACAACGTAAATAAAGAAATTATGCAACAGGAATTTACATTATCCATCTACTCCGAAAACCATGTTGGTCTGCTGAACCAGATAACCACCATTTTTACTAGGCGGAGTATCAATATAGAGAGTTTGACCACTTCGGAATCGGCCATAGCCGGCATTCATAAATTCACCATCGTGGTGTTCACCACCCACGAGCAGGTAAAAAAACTGGCACTGCAAATCGAAAAACGCATCGATATTCTGAAAGTGTTCGTGTTCACGGCCGACGACATTATCCACCAGGAAATTGCCCTTTACAAAGTGCCCACGGAAACTTTGATCAACTGCAACGAGGTGGAAAAACTGGTGCGACAATACGGCGCCCGTATACTGGAAGTGACCAAAGAATACACCGTCATTGAAAAAACCGGTCATAAAAATGAAACCCAAGAACTGTTCGAAAAACTCGACAAATATGGTGTCACCCAATTTGTTCGATCGGGCAGGGTGGCCGTCACCAAACTCAAACAAGAGTTGCTGTTCGAATATTTACGAGAATTAGACAAACAAGAATAATAGTTTACCATTTAACTCATATTAAAATTATGGCTAAAATTAATTTCGGAGGCGTTGAAGAAAACGTTGTAACAAGAGAAGAATTTCCATTGGCTAAGGCCCGCGAAGTGATGAAAGATGAAACCATTGCCGTGATTGGTTATGGCGTCCAGGGACCTGGTCAGGCTTTAAACCTGAAGGACAATGGTTTCAACGTGATCATCGGGCAACGACCGGGTGGTGCCACCTGGCAAAAGGCCATCAACGATGGTTGGGTTCCTGGCGTGACTCTGTTCGATATTGAAGAGGCCTGCCAAAAAGCAACGGTCATCCAATATTTGCTTTCCGATGCAGCCCAGATTGAAGTGTGGCCGCGCATCAAACCGCACCTGACGGCAGGTAAAGCCCTCTATTTTTCCCACGGATTTGGCATCACCTACAAAGAGCGTACTGGCATCGTGCCTCCTGCTGATGTGGATGTAATTCTAGTGGCACCCAAAGGCTCCGGAACCTCCTTGCGACGAATGTTTCTGCAGGGACGCGGGTTGAATTCCTCTTATGCCATCTTCCAAGATGCCACCGGACGCGCTTTCGATCGTGTTGTGTCACTGGGTATCGGCGTGGGGTCGGGTTACTTGTTCGAAACCACATTTAAAAAAGAGGTTTATTCCGACTTGACTGGCGAACGAGGTACCCTGATGGGCGCCATCCAAGGATTATTGCAGGCTCAATTCGAAGTTTTGCGCGAAAATGGCCACTCACCATCCGAAGCGTTCAACGAAACCGTTGAGGAGCTCACACAATCACTGATGCCCCTATTTGCCGAAAATGGCATGGATTGGATGTACGCCAACTGTTCCACCACAGCCCAAAGAGGAGCTCTGGACTGGATGACCCCTTTCCACGATGCTACCAAACCGGTATTTGCCAAACTGTATGCCGAAGTGGCCTGTGGCAATGAAGCCCAGCGCTCCATCGACACCAATTCGAAGCCCGATTACCGCGAAAAACTGGAAGAAGAGTTGAAAGCCCTCCGCGAAAGTGAAATGTGGAGAACCGGTGCTGTAGTTCGCAAACTTAGGCCTGAAAGCAAATAATAATACGATCAAACACAGCAATGCAGTTCCTCTGCATTGCTGATTATCAAACAATCTGCCAAATATCGATGGGGAAGAGGGCAGAAGAAACCATTAAAAAACTCTTTTATGAACAACAAAGTCTATATTTTCGACACCACTCTAAGAGATGGCGAACAGGTGCCTGGCTGCCAATTAAATACCATTGAAAAAATTGAGGTGGCTCGGCAACTCGAAAAACTGGGTGTGGACATCATTGAAGCCGGTTTCCCCATCTCTAGCCCGGGCGATTTCAACTCGGTGATAGAAATATCAAAAGCCGTCACCAACCCAATAATTTGTGCCTTGACGCGAGCCGTACAAAAAGATATTGAAGTGGCCGCCGATGCGCTAAAATTCGCGAAAAGAGGCCGAATCCATACTGGAATAGGCACTTCCTACTATCACATCCACCACAAACTGAACTCCAACCCCGAAGCCATCATCGAAAGAGCGGTTGAAGCAGTGAAATATGCCCGCCGTTTTGTGGATGATGTTGAATTTTATGCCGAAGATGCCGGCCGCAGCGACAACGAATACCTGGCAAGGGTCATCGAAGCAGTTATCAAGGCAGGTGCAACAGTTTGCAACATTCCCGACACCACAGGCTACTGTCTGCCGCACGAATATGGAGCCAAAATAGCCTATCTGATGAACAACGTTCCCAACATCGACAAGGCCATCATCTCCACCCATTGTCACAACGATTTGGGCATGGCCACTGCCAACACCATGGCAGGAATCCTTAATGGCGCCCGCCAAGTGGAAGTCACCATCAACGGCATTGGCGAGCGGGCAGGAAATACCGCACTCGAAGAAGTTGTAATGGCATTGAAATGCCACCATCACCTAAACATCACCACCGGCATCAACAGCGAACACATCTTGAGCACCAGTAAGCTGGTATCCACACTGATGCGTATGCCGGTGCAACCCAACAAGGCCATTGTTGGACGAAATGCCTTCTCCCACTCATCAGGCATCCACCAGGATGGCGTGTTGAAAAACAGGGAGAATTACGAAATCATCAATCCAGCCGATGTGGGCGTCAAAGAGTCATCCATTGTGCTGACTGCACGCAGTGGACGGGCTGCCCTCAAACATCGCTTGCAAGTCCTGGGATACGACATTGAAGGCACAGAACTGGATGAAATATACCACCGCTTCCTCGATTTGGCCGATAGGAAAAAGGATGTTGGCGACGAAGATCTGGAAGTGTTGGTGGGAACCGAGCGCATCCGCACCGACCGATCACTCAAGCTGGAATCGTTGCAAGTAATCTGCGGAAAAAGCACCATCCCAACGGCCACTGTGCAGGTCAATGTCAATGGCGACATCTTCACCGAAACAGCCTCGGGCAACGGTCCGGTTCACGCAGCCTTCACGGCAGTGAAAAACCTGGTGAAACGCAAAGTGCATCTCGAGGAATACCTGGTTCAAGCCATCACACGCGGCAGCGACGACCAGGGCAAAGTGCATGTTCAGGTGGAACACAAAGGCCAAACCTACTATGGTTTTGCTGCCAACACCGACATTGTTACCGCTTCGGTGGAATCGTTCCTGGATGCTATTTCCAAAATTCAATAATCATTAAGAAAATAAATAAAAATCAACCATAAAATATTATACCGTGGGAAAAACACTATTCGATAAAATTTGGGATAACCATGTGGTGAACACCATTCCCGAAGGACCCAGCGTATTGTACATCGATCGCCATTTCATTCATGAGGTGACCAGTCCGCAAGCTTTTGATGGATTACGGAAAAGGGGCATCAAGGTATCCAGACCAGATAAATCAACCTTGTCGCCGGATCACAACATACCTACCATCAACCAGGATAAGCCCATTGTCGATCCCATATCGCGTTTCCAAGTGGACCAGTTGACCAAAAACGCACAGGAATTCGGAATGACCCTCTATGGTTTGGGACATGAAAAAAACGGCATTGTGCACGTAATAGGCCCTGAAAATGGCTTGACGCAGCCTGGTATGACCATCGTTTGCGGTGATTCACACACATCGACCCATGGCGCCTTCGGATCCATTGCCTTTGGAATAGGGACTTCGGAGGTTGAAATGGTACTGGCTTCCCAATGCGTTTTGCAACCCCGCCCAAAAACCATGCGCATCAATTTCGAGGGCAAGTTGCAAAAAGGAGTGACGGCCAAGGACTTAGCCCTCTATATGATTTCACAACTCACCACCGGTGGTGCAACCGGCTACTTTGTGGAATATGCAGGCGAAGCCATCCGCAACCTAAGCATGGAAGAGCGTATGACTGTTTGCAACCTGAGCATCGAGATGGGAGCCCGTGGCGGTATGATCGCCCCCGATGAAACCACCATCAACTATGTGGAAGGCCGCGAATTTGCCCCTAAAGGTGAAGATTGGGACAAATCAGTAGCTTACTGGAAAACCCTCCAGTCCGACAGCGATGCCAGTTTCGACCGTGAACTGACCTTCAATGCCGCGGATATTCAACCCATGATCACTTATGGCACCAATCCTGGCATGGGTGTGGCCGTTACAGGCCAAATCCCTTCACTTACGGATATAGATGCTGCCGGACAGATCTCGTTCAAAAAATCTCTGGAATACATGGGCTTCCAACCTGGCGACAAAATGGAAGGAAAACCAGTTGATTACGTCTTCTTAGGTAGCTGCACCAATGGCCGCATTGAGGATTTCCGCCAATTTGCCGCCTTTGTGAAAGGAAAGCAAAAAGCCAACAATGTGGTTGTTTGGCTGGTGCCAGGATCGTGGCAGGTTGAAAAACAGATCAAAGCCGAAGGATTGGATACCATCCTCAAAGAGGCCGGTTTTGAGCTTCGCCAACCAGGATGCTCGGCTTGCTTGGCCATGAACGACGACAAAGTGCCTGCAGGCAAATACGCCGTATCCACTTCCAACCGCAATTTCGAGGGACGCCAAGGACCCGGAGCACGCACCCTTCTGGCCAGCCCACTGGTGGCTGCCGCTGCGGCCGTCACTGGAGTCCTTACCGATCCTCGAAAACTAATGAATTGAAATATAAATTTTAAGCGATTCAAACATGCCAATAGATAAATTCAAAACACTGCAATCAACCATGGTGCCACTGCCCATCGAGAATGTGGATACCGACCAAATCATACCGGCCCGATTCCTGAAGGCCACTACAAAAGAGGGCTTTGGCAACAACCTTTTTGCCGATTGGCGCTACGACAAACAAGGCAACCCGAAAGAGGATTTTGTTTTGAACAATCCCTTTTATAGCGGACAAGTGTTGGTAGCAGGCAAGAATTTCGGCTCTGGATCGAGCCGCGAACACGCTGCTTGGGCAATTGCCGGATATGGGTTTAAAGCGGTTGTTTCGAGCTTTTTTGCCGATATTTTCCGCAATAACGCCCTCAACAATGGCATCTTGCCCGTAGTGGTTTCCGAAGGATACCTTAAAACCATATTTGAGGCCATCGAAAAAGACCCTAATGCCACCATCGAAATCAATCTGGAAAAACAGCAGGTCACACTGGTGGAAACGGGCGAAAAGGAAAGTTTCGACATCAATCCCTATAAAAAAAGTTGCTTGTTGAACGGCTACGATGACATTGATTACCTGTTGAGTCTCAAGTCAGAAATACAAGAGTTTGAAAAAACGAACCATCATTATTAATCAAACCACAAGACCCTTGCCTTTCGAGGTTTGGCAAGGGTCTTGATATTAGCCCCACAAGATGATTGAAATAATGGATACCACACTCCGCGATGGCGAACAAACCACCGGCGTGTCGTTCAATGAAACCGAAAAACTCACCATTGCCAAACTGCTGCTCGATGATTTGAAAATCGACCGGATTGAAATAGCCTCTGCACGCGTTTCAAACGGTGAATTTCAATCAGCTAAACGTATTTGCGGATGGGCTGCGAGGCACAACCGCCTTCATCAGGTGGAAATATTAGGTTTTGTGGATGGCGGAACTTCCATTGAATGGATTCAAAATGCGGGTGGACAAGTCATCAACCTGCTCACCAAAGGCTCCCTAAGGCACGTCACAGCCCAGCTGAAAAAAACAGCCAAGGAACATTTGGACGACATTCTACAGAATATCGAAATGGCCACCGGCAAGGGTTTGGCGGTGAACCTGTATCTCGAAGATTGGTCCAATGGCATGATCAACTCACCCGAATATGTGTTTTTCATGATCGACCATCTGCAACAGGCAAATATAAAAAGGTTTATGCTGCCCGATACGTTGGGCATCCTCAATCCTGACCAGACACGCACTTTTTGCCAAAAGATGCGAACCAGGTATCCCGAACTCCATTTCGATTTTCATGCCCATAACGACTACGATTTTGCCACAGCCAATGTGTACGAGGCCCTGAAATCGGGTATCAACGGTGTCCATACCACAGTAAACGGGCTGGGGGAACGCGCTGGGAATGCGCCTTTGGCCAGCATCATCGGCGTGGTGAACGACCATCTAAAAATCAGCAACAACATCGATGAAAGCCGTTTGACGCACATCAGCCGCATCGTGGAATCCTTTTCGGGCATCCGCATCCCGGCCAATAAGCCACTCACCGGCGAGTATGTATTCACACAATGTAGTGGTGTCCATGCCGATGGGGACAAAAAGGACCAGCTCTATTTCAACCAGCTGCTGCCCGAACGTTTCGGCCGCATTCGCAAATATGCACTGGGAAAAACATCGGGTAAGGCCAACATCTTAAAAAACCTTGAGGAGTTGGGCATAGAGCTCGATGCTGAACAGATGAAACTGGTCACTGAACGGGTGATTGAACTGGGCGATCGCAAAGAAACCGTCACCACCGAGGATCTACCCTTCATTGTGGCCGATGCGCTCAAAAACGACCCTAAAACCGATAAAATTAGGATGGTCAACTACAGCCTGTCCTTAACGCGTGGATTGAAACCGGTGGCTTCCATGAGCATCAGCATCGATAACAAGGAATACGAAGAAACAGCCATGGGCGATGGCCAATACGATGCATTTTCAAAGGCACTTTGGAAAATCTACGACCGCCTAGGCAAAAAGCAACCAGTACTGACCGATTATTGGGTCACCATTCCGCCTGGCGGAAAAACCGATGCGTTGGTAGAAACTATTATCACTTGGGAATATGATGGTAAAAGCTACAAGACCAGGGGGTTGGATCCCGACCAAACCGAAGCCGCCATCAAAGCCACCGTTAAAATGCTAAATCTGATCGAAAACGAAGAGTTCAAAAATAAACAGTAAAAATATCACAAACAGCTATCAATCATGAAATTAAATATTGCAGTATTACCCGGGGACGGTATCGGCCCCGAAATAGTTGACCAGGCCATCAAAGTGGTGGACGCCGTATGCAAAAAATTTGGCCATCAGCCACAGTACACCAAAGCTTTGGTGGGTGCCACCGCTATCGACCAAACCGGATCGCCTTACCCCGATGAAACCCATCAAATTTGCATGGAGAGCCAAGCAGTGCTGTTTGGTGCCATTGGCGACCCAAGGTTCGACAACGATCCAAAAGCCAAGGTACGCCCCGAACAAGGTCTGCTGGCCATGCGCAAAAAATTGGGACTGTATGCCAACCTGCGTCCGGTGAACACATTCAAATCGTTGATACACAAATCACCCTTAAAAACTGAATTGGTAGATGGCGCCGACTTCATGTGCATCCGAGAATTGACCGGCGGCATCTATTTTGGTAAGCCACAGGGACGTTCTGAAGACGGGCAAACAGCTTACGATACCTGTGTTTACACAACCGAAGAGATTGAACGCATTGTGCGCCTGGCCTTCGAATATGCCATGAAGCGCCGGAAAAAACTCACCATTGTGGATAAGGCCAATGTGTTGGCAACATCGCGCCTGTGGCGTGAAACATCGCAAAAAATAGCGCCGGATTATCCTGAAGTAACCGTGGAATATATGTTCGTGGACAATGCCGCCATGCAGCTGATCCGCTGGCCTAAGCATTTCGATGTGCTAGTGACCGAAAACATGTTTGGCGACATCCTCACCGACGAGGCCAGCGTTATTACCGGGTCACTGGGCCTGTTGCCATCGGCCAGCATTGGCATACACACCAGTGTTTTCGAGCCCATCCATGGATCCTATCCGCAAGCCGCTGGGAAAAACATCGCCAACCCGGTAGCCACCATACTTTCGGCCGCTATGATGTTTGAGTATGCATTTGGTTTGATGGATGAGGGAGCAGCCATCCGCCAAGCAGTGGAAAAATCCATTGAAGCGGGCATTGTCACCGAAGACATTGCCGAAGGTGAAAAGGCATACTCCACCACAGAAGTGGGGGAGTGGATCACCCAAAACATTTAAAACAAAAAAGGATGCTCCCACGGGCATCCTTTTTTGCTTGAATTAAATACCTACTAATGAAAATCATATATAAAAGTAAATTGACACAAAGTGGCAAAAACTGCCAATCAAAACTAAAATATGAAACAAGGCGTGCGTATAGTTCAATCCCTTAATGCTGTATAAAATGGCTCCCAAGGTATAGGCAACTCCACCAGCTGCAAGCCAAAAAAGACCATCTGGTGATAAAGCTTCCATCAATGGCTTGATGGCAAAAACCACACTCCAACCCATCACCAGATAAAAAATGGTTGACAGGATGCCAAAACGGCCTGTAAAAAACAGTTTCAATATAATTCCTCCCAACGCCATACTCCAATTAACAGCAAAAAGAATCCAACCCGTTTTACCATGCATGGCAACAAGCGTAAAAGGGGTGTAGGTGCCCGCAATTAAAACATAAATGGCCGAATGATCCCAAACCCGCCGTTTTTTCCTGATTTCCTCATCCTTTGAAGCATGATAAAGTGAGGATGCAGCGTACAAAACAATCAGACTGACTCCAAAAACAGAAAAACTAATCAACCGCAAAAGGGAATCAAGCGACTTATTAAACAAAAAAATAAAAGCAAGTATACTTAAAACAAAACCAATCGTATGCGAAAACACATTGATCTTTTCTTCCAAAGGGGAATAGAACTTCAGAGGTTGATTTTTATGCATAGAATTCTTTTTATTACTTATAAAATTGCCTAACAGCTAAAAATGCCAGAAAATAGAACAGACCTGCCACAATCAACACCATACGGAAACCATATTCTATGGCCATGATCAAAGCCAATGGGGTGGCAATCACCGAAAAAAAACCGTTTACTCCCCATGCCCAAGGCACCAAATTACTAATTCTATAACTACCAAGGGCAAGCGGAAAAGGCATACCCATTAAAAACGAGGGGAAACCGACCAATATAACACATATAAAAACCTTAATAACAAATGGATAGCTTAAAAAATATAATAAAATTCCTGGAAGAAAAAAAGCATAACAAATAATGATTCCAATAAGAAACAATAGCAAGGAGCGGTGATACGAGCCAAAAGATGAAATGCGACCCGAAAACCAACTTCCAAAACCAGATCCCATCAACAACGCACTTAAAACCATAGTAACAGATAATAACGCTTGATTGAAAAAATGATTAAAATACTGAATCAGAATAATTTCAACAAACATGAAACCAATACCTACCGAGCCAAAATAGATAAAAACACCAGCTTTCCCAGAACAGCTTTTCATCCAAAAAACCGGCAACAGGATAAAAATTAAGGACAGAACCAACATCAACAAAACACTGCTCCACAAAAGCACATAGCCCAACTCAAGATAGGGAACTTCGTGCCATGGATACATCTTCAACAAAAGGGGCAACTTGCACAATTTAATAAATTTCGAAAAAAAAGGGCGATTATCATCAACAACGCCAATGTCAAACAAATAGTCATCCGTAAACATTTTATTACGGTCCAATCCGGCACGAGTCATAGAAAGTAAAAGGGAGTCTGCTGGATCATCAACATGGTTGGAATATGTCAAAAGGCCTCTAGGCAGGAGCGATTGAAAACCCATAATATTACAAAATTCTTTGCTTTTGGCCAAGGTATGTTCCGAAAGAGGAGTTTTGGACACCACAAAAGTGACATCATTCCAGCTGCGGATGGCTAACAAATGCTGCTCTACCTCAAGCACCCCACTATCAACAAGCATCTGAACAAACGAATTCAAAGCCCTCAACACAGCGCGTGGAGGATAATCAAGATAAATTGTAACAGTAAGACAACCATCCTCCTGCAATTTATCCCAAAAAAGACCCAAGGATTGCCGGGTCATATTGTAATTTTCTGATAAGGCATCCAAACCAGCGTTGCCACCAAAAGAACCGAGAACTGGTAATACAACCAAATCGAAAGAATCGCGATACAAAGGTAAAAAGGAGCGTGGTAAGAATTTTACCAAACGCACCCTAGTATCATTGTAAATTGAGGGAAATAGATAAGGATTCCAACTATCAAGAGCCTCAACAACATCTCGGTCGGCCTCAAAAACAGTGACTGAGGAGGCACCTTTGCAAAGCGCCTGATGAACCATGGAACCCGAACCTCCAGAAACAACCATTACATTTTTATACGAATTAAACACGTAGGGCAAATTTTGCGTGGTGTAATCCAAAATATCGAAGCCTGGTTTCCCTTGAACCGTTATAAAACCGAAGAAATTGCCATTTACCAACAAAAGGGGTTGTACCGGTACCGAATCCTGAAAGTGCAAACTCAAACCAGGTGCATTTCTTAAATAGGCTGAAGACACAATATGAACAGTTGAAGTAATGCCCGAACTCTTAAATTCCACATGGGCATCGGGCAGCAGCAACACTTTTGAAAGCGTTTTATAAGAAGATATTATGGGGGAGGGAGGAAAGAAAAGCCAGTGAAAAAATAAGAACAAATAAAACAAAAAGGAAGGCACAAACCTTATCCTCTGGGAAGTAGAAAGAAGAAAAAGTGTAGCGGGCAAAGAAAAAATGGTGGTCAGTAATAAAGCCTGTTCAGGAACGAAAAAATTAAGTAATAACAAAGCTAAAATACCGCCTAGACCCGATCCAAAAAGATTGGCATAATAGAGAGCTGAAACTCGTTGCTGTTGAACGACAAACATGGAACCTACAGCAGTAGCAGCAAAGAAAAATGGAATAACAAACAAGAGTATAAAAGAAAAAAACCGGACAAACTCCTTGAATGAATAAAACACCAAAAGTGAATCGAACTGGAAAAAAGCAGACTGAGACAACCGAAAAGCCAAAAGCATGGAGATTGAACTCAACATCATCGAAAAGGGAATAAACCAGGCAGCTTGCTTGACAACGCATACTTTAAAAAGGGATAAAAAAGTGCCACTAACACCAAATCCCAGCAGTGCCAAACCAATGATTAAGCTGGAAAAATGGTTCCATTGGGTCAATTCCAAAATCCGCATCAAAACAATCTGGAAACCAATAATGGAAAACGAATGAACCAGCATGGCCCACCACTCCTTTTGATGGCGCAAATGTGCAAACTGTTCAAGGATCATTGGCTGCTCTTATGAAAGGTACAAACCTGACAGGTAATAAATTACGGCTACTAATTCGGTCACCACGCTTCTCAACCAAAACTAACTGTTGCGTGATAAAAGAAGACCCTACAGGAATAATCATTTTGCCGCCATCTTTCAACTGCGCCAAAAGGGGAGGGGGCACAAATTCTGAAGCAGCCGTCACAACTATGGCGTCGTAAGGAGCAAACTCTTCCCAACCATAATAACCATCACCAATTTTTATGTGAATATTTTTATAACCCAGAAGATCTAGATCCCGTTTGGCTCGTTCACCCAAGGGCTTAATGATTTCAACTGAATACACCTGGTCAACAATTTCAGCCAAAACAGCAGCCTGATAGCCAGAACCAGTACCTATTTCCAATATTTTATTGTCTTTTTTTGGATTAATGGCCTGCGTCATGTAAGCCACAATGTAGGGTTGAGAAATGGTTTGTCCATAACCAATTGGTAGAGGACCATCCTTATAGGCATTAAAAACCTGATCTTCAGGTATTAAACGATGCCGCTCCACCACACGCATTGCCCGGATGGTTTCGCGATGGGTAATACCCCTGCCTTCTATCTGATCGCGCAACATACTCTCCCTTTCACTTTGTCTCTCTTTACCTTGAATAAAAAAGAGAACCATAACCACCAATAATCTGAGCATAACTGAAAACAGTTTCAGAAAATATCAAGATAATTAAAAATTAGTAGGATTGCAACCTCTTCACCATGGAAGAAGCTTTGAATTATTCTTGCATTATTAAAATTAAAGTAGATAATTTTGGAGAGTCGTCCGAACCATCAAAAAAAACTATTAAACCGGAATATAATGAATTCAAAAATAAGCTTGACTATTTTACTCGCAGCACTGATCAGCTGCCACAAGCCCGAACCCAAAGGTGTTTTGGTCGATTTAAACGGAACTTTCAAAGATACTTTATTCTTGAGTTATCTTAAAAACAACTTCGAAATAACCGATACGGCCACTTTACGTAACGATGGAGTTTATTATTTCAACTTCAGCAAAAAACCACATGGTTGTTACAAGCTTATAGCAGATTCCACCCATACATTTGATTTCATTTACGACCAGGACACTTTGATAAAAGTAAATGCCCTAATCAATGATTTTGGAAATGCCTCCATTGCGGGAAGCCAATCAACAATTCTCATTAAAGAAGCAACTGATTTAATGAAATATTACGAAAGGGACATCAATACATTATTCAATCAATGGCAAATAGATAACATCCAACAATTACCATCAGCACAAAGAGATAGTTTGTTAAAACAGATTGAAACCGTTAGGGAGGCCTATAAAAAATTAAGCGACAGTCTGATCAATAAGAACCAAGGTAACTTTGCCAACATATTTATAATGAAATACAAAAGCAACAATATTTCATTGTACAACATTTATGGTGACTATGACCGTTTCAACCGCATTGCTGATGACCTACTTCAAAAATATCCCAATAACGAATCGTCCCAAGGCTTCAAGGAACAGCTTAACGCTGTGAAACCCACAATTGCGAAACTTGAAAACCTTGAAGCAGGCAAAAAAATGGTGGAAATTGAAATACTACTGTCCGATTCTACCTTCATCAATTTGAGCCAACTAACAAATCAAAAAAAAGCGGTCTTTGTCCATTCATATCAAACAGGTTTAGAGCAGCAAAATTCATATCTTCCTTTAATTACAACACTTAAGCAAAAAGGATTTGATATTTACGAAGCTTATACCGACAGCCTGCCAGTACCTTCTAAAGTCAATTGGGTAAAAGGAACCATAACAAAACCAAATAATTATTTCAACGATTTACCTTTACCAATATTTATTTTAATTGATGCCAATGAAAAAATCCTGTTTCAAACACCTTATCTCAACGACCTAAAAGAGCAGTTACCCAATTTGTAAAAAATATCTTGTTATATTTGAAATTGAAAAATCAAGCAATCGTTATACCTAAAAACTAAAAACCATCTTATAATGAGAAATTTATTATTACTTTTTACTATTTTAATAGGACTTTCATCCTGTAAAGACAATAAATACTCGGTATCGGGCAAATTTGATAATGCAGCTGGCGAAACCGTAATTTTTCAGCGCTTGAATTTAAATGGCACGGATATTATCGATTCCATGAAAATCAAAAAAGATGGTTCATTTGAATTCGAATCCAATAAACTCTCCGAACCCACTTTTTTCCAATTAACCATCAAACCAAACAAAAACTTGGTGTTATTGATTGATTCAACAGAAAATATTGTTGTGAAGGCCGATTTGAAATCTTTCGAGACATCGGTTCAAATTTCACAATCTAAAGGTTCTCAAGAACTCTACAAAGTAACCAGCAAGGCCGCCAAACTTCAAAAAAATATTCAAACAAAACTGGAAACTCTCGAAAAACTACCTAAAGAGGATAACTACCAAAGAGAACAGTTGCAAAATGAGATTAAAAATGAAATTGAGGAGTATAAAAATTTCATATACAGTTATATTTTTGAAAACCCTAGATCTTTTGTAAGTTACTATGCCCTTTTTCAAAATATACTTAATCTTCCTCTTTTTGATGTAATGGATCAAAAAGACCACATCTCTTTTGCCACTATTGCCACAAGCTTGAATATGCTGTACCCCGAATCAGAAAGGGTAAAACATCTTTATCAGTACGTACTGAATGCCAAAGCAACCATGAAGCAACAAAAAGTTAGCAACATATTGCTAAACAATGCCGAAACAGTTGGAACTCCTGACATTGAGGAAAACGACATATATGGAAACAAAGTAAAACTTTCCGACTTGCGCGGCAAGGTTGTTTTATTGTCATTTTGGGCAGCTTGGGATGAGGCATCCAGAAAAGAGAATAAAAACTTGCTTAAAGTTTACAACAAATACCACAGCAAAGGATTTGAGGTTTTCCAGGTTTCGCTCGACAAAAGCAAGGTGCTTTGGGAAAGTGCCATCAAACAAGATAACCTACCATGGATCAATGTAAGCGATTTAAAATACACTTCATCTTACTGGGCACGTTTGTACAACATTAATAAAATTCCTACCAACTTTTTAATCAGCAAAAATGGTGATTTGATAGGAAAAGACCTGTTCGGTTCTATGCTGGATGAAAAGGTAGGCAATGCCGTAAGATAAAAAGCATAGAATTTAAACTAAAATAAAAGAGGATGTTCTAAAATTAGGACATCCTCTTTTATTTTATTCCACAAAAAACAGGTCGGATATAATTTTATCAGATATAAGAAACAAATCATTTGCAATACAATAATGACTTCCGGTAAAAATAATTTCACCACAAGCCATTTTTGATTTAATCACTTTAAAAAAATAGTTTTGACAATATACTGACACCTTCTCCATTAAATCAGCTTGACAGATGCCTCGTTGGGTTCGCAAACCGAGCATCACCAGCTCATTGTATATATCTATTTCCGACAACTCTTCACAATCATAAAAATTGCAATGACCTTGATTCAATTGAAAAACATAACCATCAAGATCAGCCAAATTCCAATATCTTCTCTTTCCATCGAATGAATGAGCACTTGGACCCAAACCTAAATAAATTTCGCCACTCCAGTAGGAACTGTTGTGTTTGGAATATTTTCCAGGCAAGGCAAAATTGGAAATTTCATAATGCTCAAAACCATTTTTTAAAAGGGTGTTCCTCAGCAACAAAAACTGCTCTCTACTCTCATCTTCGGTAGCTTCAATAAATAAACCTTTTTTCAATTGAGAGGTTATCAAAGTACCTTCTTCAAAAATTAAATGATAGGCAGATAAATGCGGAACATCAAGACTCAAAAAAAGATCGACATCCCTTTGCCATTCTTCAAGGGAAAGTCCTGGCAATCCATAAATCAAATCAATACTGAGATTATCAATACCCGCTAATTTAGATAACCGAATAGCTTCCAAAGCTTGTTTGGAATCATGACGACGACAAACCATTTTCAAATAACGGTCGTGGAAACTTTGCACACCATAACTAACACGATTGACTCCCAAAGCCGACAACCCTTTCAAATAGTCAATATTCACATCATCGGGGTTCAACTCCACCGTAATCTCCTCAATATTTGAAAAATCAAAATACACCTTTAACTCTTCAAAAATTTCCGCAAAATCTTCAATACTTAATGTGGATGGTGTTCCTCCACCAAAATACAACGATTTAATAACAGAACCATCTAAAAAAGATCGTCTAAAAAAAATTTCCTTTTTAAGTGAATCAATAAAATCACTTTTTATAGCAATATTTGTGGTCTTATAAAAATCACAATATGAACACCTTGATCGACAAAATGGAATATGAATGTAAATGCCCGCCATACTTGGATTGTTTCACGTGAAACATTATAAATCAATACTTTATCAACACTTTATTAACAAGTTATACACAAAAA
>JAGPIS010000147.1 GCA_018054835.1 Breznakibacter sp.
TTGATTTCTTTGTTTGCAGTCGGAGTTTTAGGCTTGCACCCAACTAAGTGGTATAAAGCGTATGTTTTATATCCCTCTTTTGTCCGGGTGTTGTTTTTGGTATATACTATATTTTTTTTGCGGAACTGGTGCGGCTTCGCCCCCTCACCCACAAACCAGCTTGGGCAAGTTGCAAAAAAACATTGTTCGATAAAGTATTCATCGCGTAAATTATTATTTCCTTTTCAAATCCTATCAACAAAACCCAACCACCTGTCTAAAAGTACAATACAAACAACCGACACAACTCATATTATCATCATAAAATAAATAAACATTATTTACAAATCCAAATCATCCAAAGGACTTTTTAACTTTCTAATATCTCGCTTCGAAACATGGGTGTAAATCTCGGTGGTTTTGGTGCTGGTGTGACCCAAAAGGACTTGAATGTGACGGATATCAATCCCCGAATCGTGCAAATGGGTGGCAAACGAATGACGCAATACATGAGGGGTGGTCTTTTTCTCAATACCGACCCTATGCGCTGCGCGTTTGACAATCTTTTGCACACTGGTGGCACTGTACTTGCCCCCCTTTTGTCCCTCGAAAAAATATATGTTCGGCTTATGTTCTTTCAAATATTCCAGCAACAACCCTTTTATCTTCTCCGAAAGCAGTACGATCCGGTCTTTTTCACCTTTTCCCTGCTTCACCACAATCACGTTGTTATCAAAACTGACATCCTCCACTTTCAAGTTCAACAGTTCCCCACACCGCATGCCGGTTGAATACAACAAATAAAGGATGCATTTGTGCTTGATGTTGAGATCCAGCTTCAAAATGGCCGCCACAGACTCTTTGTCGATCACCCTAGGCAAGGTTTTACGCTTGACAGGGCGAGGAATGTGGTTGGGATTGAAATCGCGATCGGTCATTGCCAACAAATAGCGCTTGATGGCACTCACCACAATATTTTGGGATGAAGGGGAATAATTCAATTCCTGCCTTAAAAAAAACATATAATCCCTAATCTCATCATCGCTGATATCACACACTGCTTTACCGCTGTAATACTCCTTCAATTTCTTGATTTGTGAAGCGTAATTTTCGATGGTGCGCTGACAGGCTCCTTGAAGCGTCATGGCCTTTATGAACGCATGGATTTCAGAATCTTCCTTATAAGTCTGCCGAGACAACCGGGATACAATCTGGTCATCCCGCTTCTCATCCATAATAATTTGGCATCCATGGTTGGTGAAATAGTCCTGAAGGATCTTCTTTTTGTTTTCATTACGGGAAAAAAGCCATATCTGCCTGCGGGTTTCAAAAACTCCCCCTTGCTGCGAGAGGAGTGCCATCCATTTTTTTTCAAAAGGGACTGGCAGCTGTATATACATTTTATCCAAGGTGAAGACCATCGAAACTTGTGGTTTCGATGGCACAACATCCTTAGAAAAATCATGCGCCAAAGCAACGGAAGATTGCTTGGTTTGATTTCTTGCAGAGGGGTAATTCAAATGCTTTGTGCTGATGTTTGCCACATCGTTCAAATCGGCGCGAATTTTCTCGAAACAACCATCAGTCCAACGCATGTAGTAACACTCATATTGATGGCTGTAATAGACGTAGTCCAAGGCCTTCAAACTATTTTCCACAACCCCATCGGCATAAAAGAACAGCTTCATCAGCCGGGTTTCATTATGCCACATTTCATTCAAATAAACAACAGGCTTTTCCATGACATTACTTTTCTGCACAATAACCACCCTAATTATGAAAAAAGCAAAAACAGCCGTACATTTATACGTATAATAAACGACTAATCAAACCAATAGAGCCATGAGCCGATGTCTGGAATGCGGGGAAATCATCACCGGAAGGAGCGACAAGCGGTTTTGTACCCCCTATTGCAAGTCAGTCTACCACTACAAGAAAAGCAAAGAGAAGGAAATGCCGTTATTTGTCAAAATTGACCGGCAATTGAAGAAAAACAGGCAGATTCTCAAAGACTACAACAAAGCAGGATTGTCCATTGTAAGAAAGGAGGAGATCGTGAAGGAAGGATTCGATCCGAAATATTTTACCCATTATTGGAAGGCCGCCAATGGCAATGTTTATTTGTTCTGTTACGAGTATGGATTTTCAGTCAGCAAAGAAGAGAACGCCACAAAGTACGTATTGGTGACTTGGCAAAAATACATGGAAAAAAACATTCCCTAAAATCAAAAGAGGCCGTCACTTTCGCGACAGCCTCTTCTTAAACCCATACCAAAAGTTACTTATTTCACCTCTTGATAGATGTATTTCGAAACACCGTACTCTTTACTTGTCGTTTCAACAGTAAGGGTACCATCTTCGTTTTTATAGATCTTATCGTTATTGCCGGCAACCAATTTCCTCTGTGCCAAAACCAAATCCTCGTACATCAATTTAGAAAAATCAGTTTTGCCAATTTTCAAGATGCACTCACCTGTTTCCTCGTTGACAATATCCTCAATTTTAGAATCGTCAGCAGCAAATGGCGCAGCCACAATCCGGCGAACACTAGCCATGTAATACTCTTTGGTGTCGTAAAGGAACCCGGCCTCAAAGCCGGCGATTGCATCCTGGAAAGCAATTAACTTTGCTTCCAAATCAGCTTCGGGCACATTGATTGCAACACTTGCCTTATGTAAAGCACCCTCGGCAGCGAAGGAAAGAACCATATTGAAATTTGAGGCTTGCTGTCCCTTTACAATTGTAGTCAATGCCACAGCACCGTCCTGAGTTTGTGAAGCAGCCACCATGCTGGCAGATGGCTGAAACTCCTTCAATGCCCACTTTTTGGAGGTGATGGCATCATAATTGGCGGTGATGGTTTCGAGCAACTCTTTGGTTTGCTTGGCTTCCAACTCTTCGGGGCTCAACTCATCATCCTTGGAGCACGAGGTAAAACCGATCAGCGCACCTACCATGAGGGCGAAAAATAGATTCATCTTTTTCATAATCTTCTTTTTAAAATATTGAAATTCACATTAATAATGGTTATCATATCTTTATTGCTGGAACGAATAGGTTTTAAAGCGTTTTTTGCGCTCTTCATTCTCTTTTTTCGCACCATACAATCCGGCAATGACTTGTGCATCATTCACCTCCTTGACTCGGATGGAGAGCTTGTACTTGCCCACTTCAGATGCTGGCACACCAATGGCACGCACGAGGAAAGACCCGAAGTTCTTCCCAGCTTCGATGGTCACCCGTTGCTGAAAGCTGAAGTTGGTTTCCAACACGCCATGCGTCTCTTCGGCCACCAGTTCCAACATTACCGTCAAGTCGTGATCCAGCGCATGGCTTAACACCAAGCTATCTTTAAAAACACCGGGGAGTTCGGTCTGATTGCCATTGGGGCTCACCCCCAGGCGGATCACGGCCTGCTCGGAACTAACACACACAAATGGCAACCCTTGGTAGGTTTTTGAGTCATCAACCAGGTCGTAAGGATTCTCACAGGCTCCAAGAGTCAATGCCAACATCAGGAGCATAAATGCATTCTTCATAACTGCTTATTTGATATGTGGGTTTGAGTTGGTTTCATCCTTGGGAATATCCCAATTGTATAAGGGAGAGTTGGGTGTGAGCACCTTGCCGTCCTTGCGTTCCACCACGATGTTGAGCTCGTCGGAGAGGCGCTTCAAGTCGTAGAAACGAAGCCCTTCGGCAAACAGCTCTCTGCGGCGTTCCCTCAATATTTCTGCCTTATCGGGAGCGGCTACCAGCAACTCGGCGCCACGCTTGGCCTTGAGGATATTCAACACCCGCATGGCCTCGGCCGGATTGATTGGTAAAACTGCCTCGGCATAGATCAGGTATTGCTCTGCCAGGCGGAAGTGCTTGTAGTGCAAATTCCGATCCATCTGGTTGTTGCGGTCGTTCACAGGAATCACATGCTTGTAGGGCATCTGATTGGGGCCGATGTAAGAGGCCTCCTGCCGCACGTCGCCAGGTGAAAAGCTTCCAACCAGGCCATCGCTCAACATCACCTTGTTGGTTTCATAAATTTCATGATAGTCGATCAACTCAGCATCGTCGGTATCACTCAGGTCGTGGGTCATAAAGAGAACCTCGCGGTTTATGGTGCCAAACTGATCTTCCCAAAGCATCCAGTAATCATCCTTGTTCAACAAAGTGGTATTGATGAAATGGGCAGAAGCTGTTTTGGCCATCTCCAGGTCGTTGGCAAAGAGAGCCACCCTGGCGCGCAAAGCCCGCACGGCATCCAACCCGAATTCATAAGCCCTTTTGGTGGTCGATGGTGCATAATCACTCGCAACAAGCAGTTTTTCAGCCTGGTCAAGGTCTTTGAAAATCTGGGCATACACCTCGCCCAGCTTAGCTTTGGGCAGGTATTCGAGCTCCAGCTTCAGCTTCAACGGAATCCCTGGTTCATTATAGTTCGTACCATCGTAGCGGGGCGCATAGAGTTGCACCACGTTGAAGTGAAACCAAGCCCGCATACCAAGTGCTTGGGCATATATCTGATCCTTTTTAGCCTGTTCGGCTGCATTGGATACCGGCACAATGGCGTAGTTGTCGGTCAACACATTCGCCTTGGCAATGAGCTGGTATTGATAAACCCACACATAAGGCTGGGGTTGCGACTGGTAATCCCAATTATAGATGTAGTAATTGGTGGGCGCGTAACCCGGCACCACACTGGCAAAATCATCGGATGCATAGTCGGTGGTCTGCATATTCATGACCGATGAAGTCAGGGTACGGTACACATTGTTCAAGGCCATCTGGTACGATGCCACATCGTTGAAAGCATTCTCCTGCGACACCACATGCTCTGGATTAATATCGAGCAGATTGCAGGCAGACAAGAGATGGGCACAAAAAAGTACAACAATTATATTTCGTATCATAATCATATATTTTAAAAAGTAACATCCAATCCCAACGTGAACGACAGGGGCATGGGCTGGCCCACGCCGGTTATTTCAGGATCAATCCCCTGATAGCCTGTGATGGTGAGCAGGTTATTGGCTTGGGCGGTTATCTTGAATGAGGAGACTCCCTTCAGTTTCAATTTTTCACTCAGGTTGTAACGCACGATGATGTTCTTCCAACGGATGTAGGAGGCATTCTCCACAAACAA
>JAGPIS010000148.1 GCA_018054835.1 Breznakibacter sp.
CGGTACCAATGCCGTGTGAGGCAGCCCCTAAGGCCAGTCCGCGCGCCACCTTGCTGTTGATGCGCAACTTGTCGAGCAGCCAGGGACCGGCAATGCTGCCAAATATCCCGCAGGCCACCACCACCACAGCCGTCAGAGCCGGGATGCCGCCCGAACGCATCGACAGCCCCAAGGCAATGGGGGTTGTCACCGATTTGGGTTGGAGCGAAGCCGTCACAGCCTGAGTCGATCCGGTGAGTTTGCAAATCGCTATCACACTGATGATGCCAACCAGGCTTCCCAGTGAAAGTGCTGCGGCAATGCTGCCGATGTTCCCCTTGATGTGGCCAATCTGTTTGTGGAGCAGGTAGCCCAGTGCAACCACCGATGGACCCAGCATGAAGTGGATGATGCTGCTTTTGGCTTCAAAAACGGTGTAATCAATTTTCAACAGCATCAATACGGCAATAATGAGCGATATGGCAGTAATCAGCGGGTTGAGCAGTTTGATGCCGCTCTTTTTCTGAATGAGGACGCCCAACTGGTAGCTGCCCAGCACCAAGGCCAGTATGAAAGGTTCAGATTGAATCAGTGTGTTCATGTTTTCCGTATTTTTCCTGGATAAGTGCCACGGTGGCAATCACCAAAAGCGTGCTGATGATGGATGCCAAGAGGATTGAAAGCCAATGTTGTCCCAGCAGGTGGAAGGAGGCCATCAGCCCCACGCCGGCTGGAATGAAAAAGAGCGCCATGTTGCGGGTCAGGAACAGAGCTGTGGATTCAATGCTGCGGGGCTTCACCCAGTTGAGTTGTAGCGAAGAAAAAAGCAGGACCATGCCAATCACATTTCCGGGGATATAACCCCCAATCAGCAGGCTGATGCCTTCGCCCAAAGCCAAGAATAACAATATGATAAATGCTCCTTTCGCCATGAATTGTTTATTTGGTGCAAAGTTAATGATCCTTGTCCATACACTGGGTTAACTGATGTTAATCTGAATCACATTCTGTTGCATGGCTTTTGTTGCCATTAATCTGCTTATTTGTCGTGTAATTTTCTAATTTTACTTTTTAAATATTAATCAAATCTATGAGATCGATCTTATTTTTTGTAGCACTCCTTTTATCAGGAGTTCTAAATGCCCAATCGTTGGAAGATTTGCAGAAAGAGGTTGCTTTACTCAAAGCGATGGTGACTGATTACCAGCATGCCTTCGACCGGCTCGAAAAGGTGGCCGACGACCAGCTCTGGTATTCTCGTGTTGGCGATGTGGCCTTTGTGGATAAGGTTTTTATTTGCGGTCCTGCAAAGGCCAATGCTCCCAATCTTACAGCCATGGGGGTTGGTAATCCTCTAAAGTTTTGGTGTTATGTTTTTGTCCCATTGAGTATTGATGTTGAAAAGCAATATCCTTTGATTGTATTGCCGCATGGCGGGGTGCATGGCAATTTTGGAACCTACCACACCCACATCATCCGGGAATTGATGGCCCAGGGGTATGTGGTGGTGGCACCCGAATACCGAGGTAGCAATGGTTATGGCAAGTCGTTTTACCAATCCATAGATTATGGTGGGCTGGAGGTGGACGACGTGACTGCTAGTTGCGACTACATGACCGAAAACTATCCTTTTGTCGATTCCAACCGAGTGGGTATCATAGGGTGGAGCCATGGCGGGCTGATCACTCTTTTCAGTGTTTTCAACCATCCCGAAAAATATCGGGTCGCCTATGCCGGCGTACCCGTTTCCGACCTGGTGGCTCGCATGGGTTATTACGATGAGGATTATAGAGGTTTGTTTTCGGCCGATTACCATATTGGTAAAACAGCCCAGGAGAATATTGCCGAATACCGTAAACGGTCACCGGCCTGGAACACGCAAAGGTTTAAAAATTCGCCCCTATTGATCTATTCTAACACCAACGATGATGATGTCAACGTGCTGGAGGTGGAACATCTGGTCAAGTCCCTAAAGGCCGATGGCAAGAGCTTTTCTTCCGAGATATTCCAAGATATTCCCGGAGGGCACTCCTTCGACCGTATTGATCCCCGCCAAAGCCGCGAAATAAGGTTGAAGGTTTGGCAATTCCTTGCCGGGTATCTCAATCCACCCAATCCAATTACTAATTTGAAACAGATGGCCAAAGCGGCCTATTTTCCGGTGAATCAAAAACGTTGAATCAGTATCTTATGGAGCGGAACTTCTCAAAAAAAGTAGGTTTGCCACCCGGTTCGGTGGTTTATATAGGTCAGCAGCGCGGATTTACCCCTTCAATCCGGTTTTTGCGTTATTCGGCCGATGAATTCTTTGAAGATACTTTGCCCATCGATCAGCTCCAGGCACAAATTGATCCTAATCAAATTTGCTGGTTGCATATCACCGGTGTTCACGATACCGATTTGATTGCTTCTATAGGCGATATGCTCCAACTTCATCCCTTGTTTGTTGAAGATATTGCCAATACTACCCAGCGTCCCAAGGCCGATGAGCTGGAGGGAGCCTTGATGGTGGTGCTTAAATCCTTTCGGCTCGAAAAAGAGGTACCCCGGTTGGTTTCACAGCAAATAACCCTCGTGCTGACGCATCAGGTGGTGCTCTCCTTTGGTGAAGAGCCCGGTGAGGTTTTGGACCATATCCGCAACAGGCTGTTGTCGGGGAAGGGCAATCTTCGCAAGCGCAGTGCCGATTACCTTTTGTTTGCCATCATCGACGTGTTGGTGGATAGTTACTACGAAGTGCTTGAAGAGCTGATTCCCCTTATCGAAAGTGTGGAGACCAGTTTGATGCAGCGCAATCCTCAAAATCTTCTTCACCGCATACAGCGTCTTAGCCGGGCTTTGTTCACTTTGCGCAAAAATATCTACCCTTTGCGCGAATCCATCAACAAGCTCTGCCGTGGAGATTACGAGCAGGTCAAACCGGCTAATCTAAAATATTACAGCGATGTAAACGACCATTTGTTGCAGATGCTCGATAATATTGACTTTTATATCCAACTGACCAACAGCCTAAAGGAACTCCATATGGCCAACATCAGCTATAAGATGAACAAGGTGATGCAGGCCTTGACGGCCATTTCGGCGGTATTCATCCCACTTACCTTCTTGGTGGGTGTTTATGGTATGAATTTCAAAAACATGCCCGAATTGTCGTGGCATTATGGCTATTATATATTATGGTTGCTGATGGTTGGGCTAGGCTTGGGTCTCTTTTGGGGTTTTAAACGGAAAGGGTGGTTTTGATAAAAAATGCTATTCATTTTTCTTGACCGTTGCGAAATGCTATCTTTGAGGCGTTTGTTTTTTATCATCTATAAATTATTGAAGGAATGTCCAAGAAAGGGAGTAAATCAGCCATGCTGTCACCGGAAAATTATATCCGCCAACGTGCACGAACTTTGCCATTGTATGAGTGTCGAATCAACAGCGATTGGAAGGATAGTGGCTTGGCAAGCATTGTGGTGGCTCGTCGCCATACCAATGGAAATGTAACGGCTTGTTCCTATTTGGTGGACATCTATTGCTTGGGCGTGAAGGATTCCGTTTTTTTCTTCAGTCGTTTAGCACAAGAATATCAGGAATTGATTGAGTATTACAACGAACAATTTCAGTTTGACACGGTTGATTATGCTCTGGTTCATAATATTATCCTGGCAGCCGAAGAGTATGCCGAAGAGCTAGGCTTCATGCCTTGCAAAAGCTATCAGCAAACCACTCGTTTTATGCTTCAAGAGGATAACGACGATATTGAACTGATGGAAATTGAATGTGGTAAGGATGGTCAGCCGGCCTTGATTTTTACAGGAGAAGAGGATGCGGCCACGGTTAAGCGGCTTAAGGATCGGTTGGAAGCCAGAGTTGGTGCAGGTAACTATACCTGTATTTTTTCGTCGGATGAGGACGAACAGTATGGTGACCTTTCCGATGAGGAATTGAAGTTTTGTCAGCTTTTCGACCGGTACGACGAGTTGGATGATGCGACGCGCAAGGAGGTGACTCAACTGGGTGAAGATATTATGGAGACCATGGTGTCGGAGGAAAAATGTAACCATTATGAAGATGTTTACGAACCCTTGTTACGTATGAAATTGGTCAAACGTAAGGTGACGCCTGAATTTATGGGGTTGCCTGCCGGTAGTGAATTGCCCGATAAAATTGCAGTCAAGCATTTTGTGAATGCCATCTCAAGTAGTTACGACGATGATAAGTTGGCATCAACCAACTTGAAAAAACTGGTGCAGTTGTTGCCTGGTCATCCCGCCACTTTGTTGGCCGACCTGTTGTTGTTGCGGGGTGTTGATGAGGCCTTATTTGCCGCCAAAGTAAAGCAAACTGCCAACGAATATCCAGGGTATGGGCTTCTCCAGATGGTGAAGGACGCTACCATAATGAAGTATCATTCTACCCAAGGCAGGGGGGAGGCGATTGTTCTTGAGTTCGATAAATATTTTGGTGGAAGAAGTGAACTTCACGATGTTGAAATGTTTGAATACTTGCGAGAAGCCCTTTGGGAATCAGTTTTTTCCCTTGATTTGGATCAGGCCATTGCGCTAATGCTCGTTATTGATCGTATTAAGTTGGGAGAGGATCTCAAGCAAAAGTTGATGGCCAACTCTTTGTTATCCGCTTTGACGATTGTTCGGGAGGCGTTGGATAATAAGTAAGGTTGATGGGGTGTTGCGATGTTCTTGAAAACTTTTTTCACCCTCTAACTCCCTAGTCCTAAGTGCTGGTTTTGCAAACGTGACACAATGCAACATTTTTTAAGTCCCTTCGATTTGGAATAACGGAATCAAACCCGTTATTTTGCATCCGCTTTCCAGAGGGAATGCAGTAGAGACGCCTCATGAGGCGTCTCTACCGGGAACAACCCGATGATTGACAAAATGGCAAAGGGAAATGTTTGTAAAGACGCCTCACGAGGCGTCTCTGAAAAAAAATAAATTTCAAGAAACATTTGGAGGATAAAAAAAACTTCTTACCTTTGCAGCCGCTTCAAACGAAAGGGTTTGGACGACAAAAAAGAAAAGATACGATCTTTGAAAATATTGGATAAGTGCAAAAGGGAAAAATAAGGTAAAGCGACCCGAGTCAAAGCAGACGA
>JAGPIS010000149.1 GCA_018054835.1 Breznakibacter sp.
TGGGGCTGCTCGCAGAGCGTTCGAAGATGGCAGTCACCGTTTTGGGGTATGCCGAATGGCTTAAGTTCCAAACCATCGAGCCCGAAGATTTGCACAAACTCAATGCCACCATCTTCTCCAGTTATGGCGCCGATTATTCCAGCGAAACATGCCGCAACTTTTCGCGCGCATACCGACGTTGGTTCCATTCCGAACCCGTTTCGTTTAACCCTTATTTCCAGCAATTGGGATCTACGCTGGGGTATAGCCGCTTTGGTATGTGGGGCTACGATGTGACCTTCTATTTTGTGGGTGCTATCAAAACTTATGGTCCACAATTCCAAAAATGCTTGGCCGATTATCAGCCTAAACTGGTGCAGTCGAACTTCCGTTTTACCCACCTGACCAATTGGGGCGGAGCTTCCAATACCGGACTCATTACCATTCATTTCACCCGTGATTTCCAAACACAGGTATCGCCGGTGAAGTGATCACTTGTTAGATTTTTAAATAATTTTTTTACCGAATGGTTTCAGTGAATCAGTTGACCGTCGATTTTGGCGGCTTTAGACTTTTTGAAGATATTTCCTTTAATATAAACTTGCGCGATCGAATCGGACTCACCGGTAAAAATGGCGCAGGTAAGTCAACCCTTTTGAAAATAGTGGCGGGACATCAGTTTCCCACTTCCGGAACGGTGAGCATGCCCAAAGGCTATACCATTGGCTATCTGCCACAGCACATGAACCACGACAATTCGCGCACGGTTTATGATGAGGTGGAGCAAGCCTTTGGCGAATTGAAAAGCATCCAGGAAGAGATTGAATACCTGAATGGACAGTTGGCCACACGCACCGATTACGAGAGTGAAGCTTACCTTTCGGTCATCCATAAAGTGAGCGAGAAGCATGAACGTTACGACCTCCTGGGGGGTGCCAATTATCAGGGTAAAATCGAAACCACCCTGAAAGGGTTGGGCTTTGAACGCACCGACTTCACCCGCAACTGTGGGGAATTCAGCGGTGGCTGGCGCATGCGCGTGGAGCTGGCTAAAATATTGTTGAGCCATCCCGACCTTTTCCTGCTTGATGAGCCCACCAACCACCTCGATATCGAATCGATCCAATGGCTTGAGGATTTTCTCAAGGATTATAGAGGTGGCGTGGTGATCATTTCGCACGATAAAGCATTTTTGGACAACATTACTTCGCGCACCATCGAAATCTCGTTGGGCAGGATATACGATTACAAAGCCAACTATACCCGTTTCCTTGAGCTCCGTCTCGAACGGCGGGAGCAACAATTGAACGCTTTCCGCAACCAGCAGAAGAAGATCGAAGATACCGAGAAATTCATCGAACGGTTCCGCTACAAGGCCACCAAGGCGGTGCAAGTTCAGAGCCGCATCAAGCAGCTCGATAAAATCGACCGCATCGAGGTGGACGAATTCGACACTTCGGCACTCAACATCAAGTTTCCCGCAGCTCCGCGGTCGGGTACCGTGGTGGTGAAGGGGTTGCATGTAAACAAATCCTATGGCGACCACCAGGTGTTGGAGGATGTTGATTTTTCGGTGGAGCGTGGTGAAAAAGTATGCTTTGTGGGTCGTAATGGTGAAGGAAAAACCACCATGGCGCGCATGATCATGGGCGAAATCGATTTCAAGGGTGAACTGGTGTTGGGGCATGGGGTTAAAATTGGGTATTTCGCCCAAAACCAAGCCGACTTGCTCAACCCTGATTTCACTGTTTTGGAAACCATCGACCGTGTGGCAACGGGCGATATCCGTACTAAAATCCGCGACATATTGGGCGCTTTTATGTTCAGCGGCGAGGATGTGGATAAGAAGGTGGGTGTCCTTTCGGGCGGTGAACGCACCCGCCTGGCCATGGTGAAATTGCTGTTGGAGCCGGTCAACCTGCTTATTCTCGATGAGCCAACCAACCACTTGGACATGCGCTCGAAAGAGATCCTGAAGCAGGCCATACGCGATTTTGAAGGTACAGCCATCGTTGTTTCGCACGATAGGGAATTTCTCGACGGCCTGGTCACTAAAGTGTTCGAGTTCCGCCACCGCAAAATGAAGGAACATATGGGCGGCATATATGAGTTTCTGCAAACCCGGAAGCTCGACAGCATGCGCGACCTTGAAATGCAAAAGGCCACGGTGAAAAAAGAGGCGGCGGCCACCAATAAGGTCGTTTCCGAAAATAAGTTGTCCTATGAGGAGCGTAAGGAGTTGAGCCGCAGGATCAAGAAAGCCGAACAGCAGGTGGCCAATTCCGAGAGGGATATTGCGCGCCTGGAAACGGAACTCGAAACCATCACCGAGAAAATGAACCAGCCGGAATTTGCTTCGGACGACAACCTATTTAAGAACTATAAAACCATCCAGGAGCAACTCGAACAAGAGATGACAGGCTGGGAAATGAATACATTGGAATTGGAAGAATTATTAGAACAAAAAAATGAATAACATGGACACTCAGTACATTTTTGGCATTCGTGCCATCCAGGAAGCTCTGGCTGCCGGGCGTGAAATAGATAAAGTGATTGCCAAAAAAGGTCTTCAGGGTGACCTTTACAAGGCATTGCAAGCCACCTGCAAGGAGCATGACATCCGCATCCAGTACGTCGATCCAGAGGTGTTGGACCGCATCACCACCAGCAACCACCAAGGTGTCATCGCCTTTATGTCGCCAGTCGATTATCAAACGCTCGAAGATGTGTTGCCTGCCATTGTGGCCAAAGGCGAACAACCCTTCCTGGTTGTGCTCGACGGCATCACCGACGTGCGCAACTTTGGCGCCATCGCTCGTAGTGCCGAGTGTGCCGGGGCGCATGCCATCGTTATCAGCGAAAAAGGTTCTGCTCCCGTGAATGCCGAAGCTGTTAAGACCTCGGCCGGGGCATTGCACCGCTTGCCCGTTTGCCGCGTGAAAAATATGTTTTATGCCCTTAAATTAATGCAGCAAGAGGGTTTGAAGATTGTGGCTGTTACCGAAAAAGGTGCCACGCCATATTATGAAACACCACTGCAGGGACCTGTTGCACTTATCTTAGGTTCTGAAGACAAGGGGATTAATCCACAGAACATAAAAGTTGCTGATGTTAATACATTGATTCCGCTCAAGGGAAACATCGAATCTTTGAATGTTTCGGTGGCTGCCGGTATAGTATTTTTTGAGATTGTCCGTCAACGTCAATAGTTGGTGGTAATTATTAGTAATCAAGCTGTTCAAAGTGATTTTGAACAGCTTTTTTTATAGCTGTTCCTCTACCATTATATGATCAATGGTCGTTTTAATATGAGAAAATATTTGATATTTCTCATATTTATTTTAGCTTTGATTGTTTTTGGTCTGAATAAATAAGAACCGATTAATCAAAATTATGTCTTTATGAATCATAAAGAGCGTGTATTGAAAACACTGCTTAAAGAGCCGGTCGATCGCGTACCGTTTTTTTATTGGGGTGTTCCCGAGTTCTCTGAAAAGATGATGAAACATCTCGGACTGGCTGATCGCGATCAGCTTATGGATTTTTTAGATGTCGATTTCCGTTGGGTGGAACCTGTTTATACGGGTCCCGAACTGATGGATCCTTCCGGCAAGAAGAAAAAAGATATTTGGGGCGTAGGTTATACAAAAGTGCAAAACGAAGGTTTTGAATATTGGGACGTGACCGACTTCCCTTTGAAAGGTATTACTGAACCTGAATATTTGGAGACTTATCCTTGGCCCTCGCTGGATTGGTTCGACTTCGACTCCTTGGATGCGCAAATACGCAAATACCGCGACTTTGCCATCATGACTGCCCCGGGCTACTCTTCTCCCGGACTTTTCCGCATTGCCCAGCGTTTGATTGGCAAAGAGGATTTTGAAAATGTGATGATGCTTCATCCTAAATTCTTCAAATCGCTTTGCGATCACATCACTGAGTTTTACACCCAGTTTGTGGAACGTTTCTTCGCAGTGGCCGGCAATCGTGTCGATTTTATCCGTATTGCCGATGATTTTGGTGCCCCAAGTGGTCTTTCCATCACTCCGGAAATTTGGGAGAAATATTGTCGTCCCGCCATTGAGTCATTCGTGGCTGTGCCCCTCAAGTTGGGCGTCAAATTTTACATGCACTCCTGTGGTGCGGTGCGCAAGCTGATTCCCGAATTGGTGACCGCTGGTGCCGATGTTTTGGATCCCATTCAAACACGGGCTTGGGGCATGGAACCCACCGGCTTGAAAAAGGATTTCGGTGGCATGATCAGCTTCTGTGGTGCTTTGGATGAGGAGCTGTTGTTGCGTCAAGGAACCCCTGCTGAGGTGAAAGAGGGCGTCAAAGAGCTGCTCGACCATATGGCTCCGGGTGGCGGCTTTATACTGGGCCCCTCGCACAAATTGAAGGTGGAAACGCCCGTCGAAAACGTGATTGCCATGTACGAGGCAGCACGCGAGTGGAACTTCGAGAATTGACAATTGTTGATAAAAATAGTGAAAAGGGTGTCCTGCATGGGATGCCCTTTTTTGTTTGGGGATTACGACCGGTTGATTTTTATGGCCGAGATGGTTAATTTTATGAATTTATTGTGATAGGATTAATTGAATGATTTATATAGTAGAACCAATCGTATCACATTGAAAAGACAGCGCAAATGGCCTACAATCCGATCAAACATCACCGCCGCAGCATCCGCCTGAAAGGTTACGATTATGCCCAGGCTGGATTGTATTTCATAACCATTTGCACGCAAAACCGGGTTTGTTTGTTTGGAGATGTGATAAATGGAGAAATGATATTGAACCAATATGGGCAAATTGCCTACAACGAATGGTTGAAAACCCACCAAATACGTAATAATGTTGAATTGGGCGATTTTGTTATAATGCCCAACCACATCCACGTCATTATCCGGTTATTATGTAGGGGCAAATCGCATTCGCCCGATATTCACGAATCGCATTCGCCCAA
>JAGPIS010000024.1 GCA_018054835.1 Breznakibacter sp.
GCAGTATACGGTGTGCTGCGCGCTGGCATTATTTCTTATTCATTCTTTCATTTCTCAAACTTCTCCAAACTTTGAATCCAACATAAAGTCCAAATGCAATAATTATCAATAGAAGAACCAGTTGTCCTTTGGCTGTAAATCCTTGAGTACTATCATAAGCTTTTCCAAAAGTCCCTTTACCAGGATTCATACTTTGAAGTAATATATTCAATAGTCCAAACATAAAATCTAAGAGTATAAAACTAGCATTTATTAATCTTGGTCTGGTTCTGTCCCCCAACCATCAAATTCACAGTCAAATTTGTATCCTAAATCACACATTTGCTTACTCCATTCAATTACAACAGAATCAGCCATTACCATTTTAATAGTCCAACCAGTAATCACAAAGAGTTTTTTATCTCCTGCTGATTTGCCATGTTTTACAAAATAGTTCATTTTTTGAATCTCGTCGGCAAGATTTTTGGCTTTATCAATACTATTTGTATAAAAGAAGTATTCAAGTTTTAGCTCTTTAGTCTCAGTTACACCTAAATCTCTCAATTGTTTAAGAGTCTGAGGAGCCATATTTACCTGATTGTCTTTATTCTTTTTGTAAGAATCTTCCGTAACAAACCTTTTATCCGGATTTTGTTTTGTCGAAAATAAATCAAAGAATCCCATTGTTATAATTATTATTGAGGTTAGTATCAGTCCAAATAGAATTTTCTTTTTCATTTTTATCAATCTATCAGTTTGATTGTCTGTTCTTTATGCTTGCGCCCAACTAAGTGGTATAAAGCGTATGTTTTATATGCCTCTTTTGTCCGGGTGTTGTTTTTTGGATATACTATATTTTTTTTGCGGAACTCCCCACAGCTTCGCCCCCTCACCCACAAATCACCTTGCGCAAGTTTACCAAACCAATTATATTTTTCCCACCTCCACGCATCACCACAATTATTATTTTCCTTACCAATCCTTTTATCACAACATCAACCACCTGTATGGAAACATGATAAAAGGCAAAGCACATCACTGCCTTTCAATCATAAAATAAACCATTATATATTAAATTACCAAGTCCCAAATTAAACTTTTAAACATTTATTTTCCTGTTTTAAAACATAAAAGTAATTCTATGCCGAAAAAATAGCCGCAATCAAAAAACACCCTGTAGAATTATTCCTTCATCGATACAAAAAACGGCAACAGCCTAAACCATTACCTCAAACATTAAAAACTCAAAACTACCAATCACATCCAAACGAAAAGAATCCGTGTCAATCCCTTTAAATCCACGTCGCTCGGCTTTGCCGCTTGGCTCAGCCAAGTAATCGCTTGCGCTTTCCGAAGGAAAGAATCTGTGGACTAAAAACTCAAAACCTTCCATGTTTTAATTCATATAATTCGTCAAATTCGCGGTTCCCCAATCTCCCCAACCCAAAAACCCAGAACTCAAAACCCAGAACTCCTCAACTCCTCAACTTTTTCACCCCATTATTCAAAAAAAGTATCAAAATTCACTCCCCAAGTGTACGACCAATCCATTTATTTTATAAGTTAGCCAAAATTTGTCAAGTCCTTTTTGAAATTGTCCTAAATGATTGGTAACCGAATTCGCAAACAGAGGGAAGATCACAACATCCTCTTGCGGCAGCTTGCTGCCGGCTCAATATGGACACCGCCATGCTGAGCACGGTAGAGCGAGGCGAACGCTTCCGCGTGCAACCACTCAAATGCGTACTTGACACCCTTTTGCAAACACCCAATAACGTTCCAGTATGAATACACCCGATAAGTTAGACATGCACTCGCCCGACCTGGCAAAGGAAAACTTTGACCGTTTGGCCGCCCTTTTCCCCAATTGTGTCACCGAAAGCGGCGCAGGCAAAGCCATCGACTTCGACCTCCTGAAGCAGGAGTTGAGCCATGCCGTTGTCGAAGGCACCAAGGAACGCTACCGCTTGGAGTGGCCGGGCAAGCGCGAAGCCATCGTCACCGCCAATATACCCACCACCAAAACCTTGCGCCCCGTGCGCAACGACTCGGTTGATTTCGACACCACCGAAAACATATACATCGAAGGTGATAACCTTGAAGTGCTAAAACTCCTGCAGGAGAGTTATCTGGGCAAGATCAAGATGATCTACATCGACCCCCCTTACAACACGGGCAACGACTTCGTGTACAAGGACAACTTCACCCAGGATGCCGGTGAGTACACCCAGGATAGCGGACAGAAGGATGAGTACAACCAACGCCTTTTCGCCAATCCCGAAACCGCCGGTCGTTATCACTCCGACTGGCTCACCATGATCTACCCCCGCCTGAAGTTGGCACGCAACCTCCTAACCGACGACGGTGTCATTTTTATCTCCATCGACGACAACGAGGTGCATAACCTCAGGAAAATTTGCGATGAGGTGTTTGGGGAAGTTAACTTTGTAGCACAGCTAGTTTGGGAAAGAGCTTACTCCCCCAAAAATGATGCAAAATATATTTCCAATAGTCATGATTATGTTTTAACATATACAAAATCAATTGATCAATTTTCTATTGGTCGATTAGACCGAACAGAAGAAGCTAATTCTCGTTATTCTAATCCAGATAATGACCCTAGAGGTGTTTGGAAGCCAAGTGATATGTCTGTTAAAACGTATACAGAATCGAGTGATTACCCCATAACAACTCCCACTGGGCGTACTATAGAGCCTCCAGCAGGGCGCTGCTGGAGGCTTTCAAAAAACGCGTTTTTTGAAAGACTCCAAGACAATAGAATTTGGTTTGGTTCTGATGGAAACAGTGTTCCTTCTATCAAAAGGTTCCTGTCAGAATTAAAATTTGAAGGCATGGCGCCAACTTCAATACTTTTCTACAAGGATGTTGGTCATAGTCAAGAAGGTGCAAAAGAAGTAGTTTCATTATTCGAGGGTAAAGGTCATTTTGATGGTCCAAAACCTGTACGATTGTTAAGAAGATTGTTAAGGATTTCAAATCTAGAAAAAAGCTCTATTGTCCTCGACTTTTTTTCCGGTTCTGCCACCACTGCCCATGCGGTCATGCAACTAAATGCCGAAGACGGCGGCAACCGTAAATACATCATGGTACAGCTGCCCGAGGTTACCGATGAAAAAAGCGAAGCCTATAAGGCCGGGTACAAAAACATTTGCGAAATTGGCAAGGAACGCATCCGCCGTGCTGCCAACAAAATAAAAGAAGAACAAGAATCCAAACAAAAAGAACAATCTGGCAAAATCGATTTCGATGACCCGGAACTCAAGTCCCAAAAACCAAAATTGGACACCGGTTTCCGCGTTTACCGCCTCGACGAAAGCAACATGCAGGATGTGTTTTACCGTCCACAGGACTACAAGCAGGAGATGTTGGATATGTTTGCCGACAATGTGAAGCCCGACCGTACCCCCGATGATCTGCTGGCTCAGGTGATGCTCGATTGGGGCTTGCCATTGTCGCTTAAAATTGAACAGATCACGGTGGCGGGTAAGCATCTCTTCAAAGTGGCTCAAAATTCACTCTACGCCTGTTTCGATAAAAATATCGACGAATCGTTTGCCCGCGAGGTGGCCAAGGAAAAACCCCTGCGCATCGTGTTCCGCGACAATGGCTTTGCCAACGACACGGCAAAAGTGAATGTACAGCAGTTGTTGAAACAGTTGAGCCCCGAAACGGAGATGAAGGTTATTTAATTCAATGGTTTTGTTATGTTTGAATCAGTAGAAATAAAAAGGCAAATCAAAAATATTGTGCAATTTTCTTGCACAACTGTGCAATTATTTGCTACATTTGTACTCAATAATACCTGCCACGCTTCCCGTAGAACAGCGCACCTTGGCAGGTTTTCGAATTTTAAGGGGGAGGTGGCACAATGAACTACACCAAACCACCACTTTCCATTGCCGATCAAATCGGCAAACTGAGAGCACGAGGACTCTCCTTTAGTTGCGAAAATCAAGCGGCTCACTACCTTTCCAACATCAGTTATTACCGGCTAAGGGCATATACCTATCCCTTCCAGGATAATGGTAATCCCGACCATCCATTCATCCGGCCGCTCGATTTCAACGACATCATCAACCTTTATGTCTTCGACCGCCGGTTGCGCTTCATCGTCTTCAACGCTTTGGAAAAAGTGGAAATTGCCTTGCGCACTAAAATCGTTTACGAGATGTCGCTCATCTATGGCAGCCATTGGCACGAGAACGAAACCCTCTTCACCAATCCGGTTTTCTTCAACATGAACAAGGAGGCGGTGGAAAAGGAGATAAACCGCTCCAAGGAGGATTTTATCACCCACTATTACCGCAACTACGACAACCCGCAGCATCCCCCTTGCTGGATGAGCCTAGAGGTAGTTTCCATGAGCTTATTGAGTCAAATCTTTTCCAACATCAGGGAACTCGAAGCCAAGCAGCGCATCCTGTCGGCCTTTAGCCACAAGCGGTTCGACATTTTGAAAAGTTGGATCCACGCTTTTGTTGGCTTGCGCAATGTGTGTGCCCACCATGGCCGGTTGTGGAACAGGCGCTTCACCATAAGCCCTACCTTACCCTACAATATGCCCCACCAGTTTTTGAACAACCGAAACATTCCATTCAACAAACTCTATGCACTTCTCTGTTGCCTCAATTATACCCTGCGCATCGTTAGTCCGGGCAGCCATTTTGTCTCCTCGCTCAAGGAGCATTTGCGCACCTGTCCATTGGCCGAGCTGCACCACATGGGATTCCCGCAAGGTTGGGAAGATGAACCACTTTGGAGCAGTCAACACGATTTCGTCCCTCTCAATGCCAATCACTAAATCGACCAACGCATGAAACTACAATTCAAGGAGCAACAATTCCAACTCGAGGCCGTTAAGGCCGTGGTTGACTGTTTCAAGGGACAGGAGCCCAAGTCACACCATTTCACGCTCCAGCGCAGCATCGACCTCATTAAAAAGGCAAAATTGGCAAGTGCCGGCATCAACACCTTGGGGCTCGAACAAGAAGTGCTCGAAAACATAGGCTATCGCAACAGCGCCATACAAATCACCGAATCACAACTTTTACACAACATACAGGAAGTGCAGCGTGCCAACGCTCTTTTCGAAAGTCGGCAGATTGAGCGTCCCAAAGGCATCAAAACCGGCACCAATCTCACCATCGAGATGGAAACCGGTACGGGCAAAACCTACACCTACATCCGCACCATGTATGAGCTGCACCAGCATTACGGCTGGAGCAAATTCATTGTCATCATCCCAAGCATTGCCATTCGCGAAGGGGTGTTCAAGTCGTTCCAGGTTACCCAGAACCATTTCCAGGAGCTCTATGGCCATAAGATCAACCCATTCATTTACAATTCAAGCAGCCCACAGGATATTGAGAACTTTGCCTCCGACAGCCGCATCAGCGTCATGATCATCAATACCCAGGCATTTAATGCCCGTGGTGCCGATGCCCGCAGGATCTATCAGGAGTTGGATCATTTTGGTACCCGGCGGCCTATCGAAATAATATCGCAAACCAACCCCATCCTCATCATCGATGAGCCTCAGTCGGTGGATGGTGCCAAAACACTCGAAAGTATGCAGGATTTCAACCCCCTGTTTACGCTAAGGTATTCAGCCACCCACAAAGAGGAGTACAATAAAATATACCGGCTCGATGCCCTGGATGCCTACAACAAAAGGCTGGTGAAGAAGATCCAGGTCGAGGGCATCTCGTTGAAGGGCTCCACAGGAACCACCGGCTACCTGTACCTCGAACACATCAGTCTGAGTCCCAACAAGCCGCCAATGGCCGTTGTCGAATTCGAACAGCGCACCAGTTCCGGTGCCATAAAAAGAGTCAGGCAAAATTTGGCCGAAGGCGCCAACCTGTTCGATTTGTCAGGAAATATGCCTGCCTACAAAAACCAGGTGGTCACCGAAATCAATGGCCAATTGAATAAAATTGTGATGGGTGGTCTGGAGATATTTCCGGGCGATGTATTGAACGATAAGGATGAAAATGCATTCCGCCGCATTCAAATCCGTGAAACCATCATTTCGCACCTCCAAAAGGAGAAGCAATATTTCAGCCAAGGCATAAAAGTGCTCTCCCTCTTTTTTATCGATTCGGTGGAAAAATATCGTCTTTACGACGAAAATGGGGAGCAACAGCCGGGTGAATATGCCCGGATATTCGAAGAGGAATACAACAAACTCAGGAGCGAATTCCTGGATCTGTTCCAGCAGGAGTACAACGAATTCCTATACGAAACCGATCCCTCAAAAGTTCACAAAGCCTATTTGCCAACCAACTACACCGATTATTTGAAACGCGACAGTGCAACGTCGGTTCACCAGGGGTACTTTTCCATCGACAAAAAGGGCAAAGTGGTCGACCCTTCGGTGAAAAGGGGGAAGGAAGATTCCGACGACATTTCGGCCTACGATCTCATCATGAAAGATAAGGAACGTCTGTTGAGCTTTGGTGAACCCACCCGTTTTATTTTCTCCCACTCGGCACTAAAGGAAGGTTGGGACAACCCCAATGTGTTCCAGATTTGCGCCTTGAAAAATGCCGATAGCGGCAGCATCACCAGACGGCGGCAGGAAGTGGGCCGGGGGATGCGTCTTTGCGTCAATAGAAATGGCGTCCGGCTCGACTACGACACCATTGGCGACCAAGTCCATGAAATCAACAAGCTTACTGTCATCGCCTCCGAAAGTTACGAGGCTTTTGCAAAAGGCTTGCAGCACGAAATAGCGGCCAGTTTGAAAGATAGGCCTCATAAAGCCGAAGTAAAGTTTCTGGCCGGCAAAATGGTATCCAATGCTCGCGGTGTCATGTGTCGCATAACCGAAGAGGATGCGCAAAAAATCAACAAGTTGCTATTCAAGCACGACATCATCGACGAGGACGACCAAATCACCACCGTGGGTCGCGAAATCATAGGTTCGGGTAAAATACCATTGCCCCAAAATCTTGAACCCTTCCGGGAGAATCTCTGCACCCTCTTGCAGTCGGTTTATACCGGCATCGAATTCTTGCCCGGTGACGCGCGGGCCGACATACAATTGAAACCCAATAAGAACTTTGCAAAGAAAGAGTTCGAAGAGCTTTGGAAAAAGATAAGCATCAAAACCATTTATGAAGTTCAATTCGATACGGCCAAATTGATCGACGATAGCCGGAACCTCATCAATGCCCAATTGAATATTGGCGACAGGACCTACGAGGTCAAAACCGGCGAACTCACCGACGGATCCATGGAGCAAATGAAAGACGGTGCCTTGATTAAAGAAACCCAAAGGCAAAGTCTTAAGTTGAAAAACGACCTGTATGCCAACACCGTTTACGACATCGTGGGGGAAATAGAGAAGCACACCAACCTCACCAGGCTCTCAATTGTCGAAATCCTCAAAAAGATAAAGCCCGATAAATTCGCCTTTATCCGCAAAAATCCCGAAGAGTTCATCGCCAAGTGCAGTAAGTTGATTAATGAGGTGAAGGCCAGCTTGATCATCAACAATATAGTTTATCATAAAACAGACGAATCGCACGATGCCACCACAGTTTTTTCCAACACCGGGTATGCGTTGCGAAATGCCGAATTGTTGAAAAAGCATATATACGATCATCTGGTTTCCGATTCAAAAATTGAATCCGATTTTGCTACTGCCCTCGAAAACAGCACCGAAGTGGTGGTTTACGCCAAGCTGCCCAAGAGTTTTTACATCACCACACCAGTGGCCAACTATAGCCCCGACTGGGCCATCGTGTTCGATAAAGATAAGGTTCGTCACATCTATTTCGTCACCGAAACCAAGGGATCCGACTCCGATATGGATCTGCGCGAGATTGAGAAACTCAAAATCCATTGTGCATCACAACACTTTAAAGAGATTAGTGGCCACGAAGTAAAATTCAGTAAAATCAGCAGCTACGATAAATTGATGGATATTGTGCAACTGAAATAAAATTATTATTCATCCTGATTTCTATCAACATTTGAATTGGTGAGCGGCTCCGGCCAATCGCCCCGACTCAGAAGGCTCAGGCCTTCTGTTTTTTTTCCCCCATCACCAGCAATCCTTAATACATTTGCGGACAAACCCAGAACTCAAAACTTCTCAACTTTTCAACTACTAAACACTAAAAACTCAGGTCCACCAACCAAACTCCAAAAACAAATAATCCGTGCCAATCCATTTAAATCCGCGTTAATCAGTGTTCCCCTTTTCGTCAAATTCGTTAAATTAGTGGTTTCCACCTCAACCCAAAACCCAGAACTCTTCAACTTTTCCACTCCCAAACATATCAGCCCACCAAATCGCATCATCTGGCATGAATACAAGCCATTTGTCCGGAGGACAACATGCGATTAACCGCAGGCGTAAGCCTGTGGTAACGCAATACTACAAGTCACCTGCCCGTAGGGCAGTACCTTATCAATCAACAAGGAAGGAATCAACCATCCATCCAGGCAAGAAAGTAGTCTATAAGCATTTCGATTTCTTATGGCTCTGCCAAGTTATCGCTTGCGCTTTCCGAAGGAAAGAATTCTTGGTTTGACCATTTCCAAAACCCAGAACCCAGAACTCTTCAACTTTTCAACCCATCAATTCGTCAAATTCGCGTCATTCGTGGACAACCCAAAACCCCTCAACTTTTCAACCCCATAACTCACCAATCCAACAATCTCTTTTCGCCCTCCAACGACCTAATCCCGGTAATCTCCTGCGACACCTCAAGCACCCCCTTGTACCGACCCGCATGATCCCTGACTGCAAAATATTGGATAAGAATAAATTCGCCGCGCATCCTAATCCAAAACTCCGCCTTATCCTTCTCCCCATTTCTGAACGAATCCACGATCCGCTCCACAACATGCACACTCTCTGGAGGGTGGCATTTGCTCACCTCCCGTCCGATGATGGCCGCAGTTCGGGGAAAGATCCTTTTTGCCGGTGTTGAAAAATAACAAACCCTATTATGTTCATCCACAAAAGTGATATCAACCGGAAGATGGTTGAAAATCAACTGAATCTGTTCCAAACTCACCAATCCTGTCCCAAGGTTGATCAAGCCAGCAATTGGCTCTTCCACCGCTTCCTGTTTGCAGATGAGGTGGGGTTCAACGTATGGGTATCCAAGCTCGAAACCTTCCCGATTCATCCGTTCCAACTGCTCTTCGCCGATGGTGGAGAGGATATATGGAAACAATAGGCGCTCTTCCCTGAATTTGATGGCCAGCATATTGAAAAAGATATCCCCAACATATTTATTAAACACCTTCAGGTTCACATCCCCGCCATTCAACATGGCAATCGCTGCTCTGATATTCCGCCTGATGTCATCATGGAACGACCACATGATTTGCAGACAACGGTAATCCTCCCATTTTTCCTCTAGGATGGGAAACAACACATTCTCCTTGATAACATAATGCTTGGTGAAACTTTCCAATCGGCTCAACAGTTCAACAAGTGCCACCTGCAATTCCCGATTCCCCGGATCCGAAACAAAAGCTTTGAATACAGGCCGTATCTTTTTTAATTGCAACGCCATTTCATGGTTGTTCTGCTCAAGCACGCCAAGAAACGACTCCGGTTGGGGCATTAATCTCTCATATTGGTCAATGGTGGCATGGAAAATATTCAACACCTTGTTGGTCAAAACCTTCACCGCCGCCATGTCATAACCTTCCTTGATGATCTCATCAAAAAGCGCAATGAAATCACTAGGAACCACTTGACCAATAAATTCTTTGTTGGCCTCTATAAATGAATGGGCACTTCCGGTCTCCAATATCAATTTTGATACCTCCATTAGCTTCCCAACTCGTTGATCTTTGCTGTTTGTGAATTCCGACATAAACAACTCCTTTTTCCTATTTGAAATGACAGAAAAAAACGCTGCAAAAAAAGTTCTTGCAGCGTCTAAAAATCCCTGGTTTTAACCAATCAGAACCTTCATATCTTCCTCAACAGTTCCAATACCAGCTATTCCAAAATTATCAATCAGAACCTTCGCCACATTGGGTGAAAGGAATGCTGGCAAGCTTGGTCCCAGATGGATATTCTTAACCCCAAGGGATAGCAGAGCCAACAACACAATTACGGCTTTCTGCTCATACCAGGCAATGTTATAAGCAATTGGCAAATCATTAATATCACCCAGCTCAAAAACCTCCTTCAGTTTAAGCGCCGTCACAGCCAGTGAATAGGAGTCGTTGCACTGTCCTGCATCCAAAACCCGCGGAATGCCACCGATATCCCCAAGAGGCAATTTGTTGTAACGGTATTTTGCACATCCTGCCGTCAGGATAACCGTGTCTTTGGGTAATTGCTCAGCAAATTCTGTATAGTACTCACGTCCTGTCATTCGGCCATCGCAACCCGCCATGACAACAAATTTCTTAATGGCACCTGTTTTTACAGCATCCACTACTTTATCGGCCAGTTGTAAAATCTGGTTGTGCGCAAATCCCCCGATTATTTCACCCTTCTCAATCTCTATGGGGGAAGGCAATCGTTTAGCATGTTCAATAATCACCGAGAAATCTTTGGGTTTTCCATCTTGCCTGTCCGGTATATGGGTGCAACCTTCAAAGCCCGATGCCCCGGTGGTGTAAACTCGATCCTTGTAACTATCCTTAGGGGGAACAATGCAGTTGGTGGTGAACAATATCGGGCCGTTGAATGTCTCAAACTCCTCTTTCTGATTCCACCAGGCATTTCCATAATTACCCACAAAGTGCTCATATTTCTTGAACGCGGGATAATAATGGGCAGGCAACATCTCACTATGGGTGTAAACATCCACACCGGTTCCTTCAGTCTGTTTCAAGAGCTCTTCCATGTCCTTCAGGTCATGGCCGCTAATCAAAATGGCAGGTTTGTTCCTAACCCCAATATTAACCTTGGTGATCTCCGGGTTACCATACGACTCGGTGTTGGCCTTATCCAGCAAGGCCATCACTTTCACACCATATTCGCCACAGGCCAAAGTCAACTCCACCAATTCATCCACCGAAATGGTTGTTCGGGTGGTGGCTACAAGGGCTTTATGCATAAAAGCAAATATCTGTTCGTCAGCATAGCCAAGGTTGAAAGCATGTTCTGCATACGCGGCCATTCCTTTCAAACCATAGGTTAATAACTCTTTGAGTGACCGAACATCTTCATTCTGTTCGGTCAGGATGCCCACAATTTCACTTTTAGCCTGTATCGATGCTGGGCCTTCTGGTACCCAGGTGGCATTGGCCGGCAAATTGGAAAACGCAACGCCTTTCTCAGCCAGAGTCTTCTTCAAAGAATCTCGCACCTGAATTCCTTCAATAATCTTATTGGTGATTTTGTTGTCATCAAAATTGGCATTGGTGATCGTCACAAATAATGCCTCAAATACAAACTTGTCAGCACGATCGGTTGCGACTGAATTCTTCTTGGCAAGCTGTGCAACACACGAAACCCCTTTGGCTACATAGATTAATAGATCCTGCAAATTGGCAGTGGAATCTTCTTTCCCGCAAACGCCTACCTTGGTACATCCTGTGCCTTTCGCGGCTTCCTGACATTGATAACAAAACATGCTCATAATCTTTATTTTAAAATTCTATTAAAGTTCTCTAATTCAAATTCAAATATCAACCCTTTAATCCAACTAAATTGTAACCTAGGTTACATAATGGATCTTTTCCCGAACATCTGAAACAAAATCTTCAAACTTCCCCGGTGATAGCCGCTGCCTCATTGGACTATCAGCTCACCTTTAAACTTATTCACACCCTGAAATAGACATAAAACACCTCATCGCCAACTTTCTCCAGCCAATGCTGGTAATTGAGGCTCAGCGTTTTGTCAATCAGAGGTGCTGGGATAAATGGCGCAGTCACCTTAAGAATCTCTCCGTCACCCAACCGCCTGATGGCCGCCAATACCTCATGCACTGGCTGTTCACCAGCATTCAGCATCTCCCGGATATCGATGCTTTGCGTAACATGCCTGGCATCAAACCACAAAGGTTTTTCCGTCACGTAATTTCCACCATCAATCACCAAGGCGTCAACAGCCGCTTGCCCCACCTCCTTACGCAGTTTGTTGATGAGCTCCTCCACCTTAACCCCGCCAACGACAGCTGCCTGGCTCAGGGTGGTGATCTTGGTAATCGTTTTGCGCAAAACCGGGTTCTTCAGTTTCTTGAACTGCGGCGCAGTGGCAATCAATACCTCTTCCAGGTGCGGATAGCTTTCCAAAAGATCGTATATTTTGGTTTTGGGGGTAATAATCAGCTTCTCCATCTGTTTACTTTTTTTCATCCGAATACGACAAAATCCTCCGCTCACCTTCCAACGCCCGATTTTCATTTAAATCCTGCGATACTTCAAGGGTTCCCAAGTATTCCCCATTCTCATCCCGCAAGGCAAAATACTCTATCTTGATGAATTTGCCCTTCATCTGGATCCAAAAAGGCGCATGCGAGGCCTTACCGGTTTTGAAATCTTCCAATATCTTCTCAACGATGTGGGTGCTGCCTGGAGGGTGACACAACCTAACATCCCGGTTGATGATCGACCGGTTCCTCACAAAGATCCGTTCTTTCCCCTGGGTAAAATACTTCACCTTATCGTTCTTATCCACGAAGGTCATGTCAAAGGGAACGGTGTTCAGGATGGCCATAATCTCCTTCGCCGTGAAACTGCCCGATGGCAATTGGATGCTCCCATCTGTGGCAATACCTGTTTCATCAGCATCACCGGTCATGCCTTCCGGCTTCCATTCCACTTGTGGATCGTAAAGGCAAAATCCGAATTCAAGCGTCTGTTTGTGGATGCTCCACCAATCGTCGGTTGTAAGCACATCCATGCTCATGGGGAAAAGAATTTCCTCCTCCTTTTGAACCATGTCGGTCAATGCCTGCAGAGTGGGATAGAACAACAAATCAAGTGCAGCCGTCAAATCTCCCTTGGTCAAATCCTTGGTCTGCAACACCTCAAGGCAACCTTTCAATTGCTCCCTGATCTCATCATGCTTGCCCCACATCACCTTCGGGGGACCTGTGATCTCGTTGCGCTCCAAATAGGGAAACAAAAGATACTCTTTTCGCAAATAGTGCTTTTCAACATCCATCAACTGGTTGAAAACACCTTCCAGGCCATAAAGGAACTGTTGAAACTCCGAATCAGCCACTTCAGCCATAGCCCTCAGCAAACCTTGAGCCTTGCCCGCAACTCGCCTCAACTCATCATTCTCCTTTTTAAACACATCAACAGGATGTCCTTCGGGTATCGCCTTGGCGCCACTCAAATCCACATTCCCTTCCAATACCGAACCATGTATATCACAAAGCTTCATAACCTCCTCCTGAGGCAAGCCCTCTTGCATCAATTCCTGCTCAACTTCAACCACCTCCCCGTAGGGTATCTGCTTCAATGTCTCCATCAATTCCTGGCGAACCCGATCGGCCGATTCGCCATCATGCAATTTGAGGATCAGTTCCTTCAACCGCTCTTTGCGGTACCTGGAGTTGTTTATCAATTCACTCATATCAGATGGAATTTTAAAAGAGTTTGGTTTGACTGGTCGGCTTGGGGGCCTTAGTGACCAAAATCCTGGCAGGCTGGTCGCTTTCATTGCTCAAATGATGAACCACATTTGCAGGACTCTCAATCAGGGTATCTCTCTCATAAACCATCGATTCACCACCGATGTGCACAGTGGGTGTCCCCTCCAATACATAGAAAAACACATCCACCGGCGTTTTGTGCGGTTTCAAAGCTTCCCCGGCTTGCAGGGTGATATGCATCACTTGCGCCGTGGCCTTATCATACAGTTGCGTCACATCCACCTTGTGGGGATTCTCCTTGCTTGGCTCAGTCCTATAGCTTCTCGAAATCATATGAAATTAGTTTAAATAGTTAATTTATATTTAAGTACAACAATCTAACAACCTTTAGGTTTCCTAAATCGCTTGCGCCACAACAAGTATCCGCTCAACACCACCACAATGCTTACCAGTCCCGTCAGTGGCACAAGCAATATGAAGAAGTCCCCCAACAGGAACCTAAAGAATCGCCCGGTATGAATCTCCAGGGATAAGTTCCACAGCGACATCTTTGATGCCGACACGATATGATCGGGCATCTGGGGAAACTCATCTTCATGGTGCAGTGGAACAACCCCTTTGTCATACTCTACCAGGTAACGCTTACCGTCCGGGGCTGTCAACAATCCGGTCACCTTATAATCGCCAACCGGCCGGCCACGGCCTACCCCTTCATGCAACTTCCCCTCCGCATAATTGTAGATCTCAGGGTGAGAGGGATGCCACAAGAACAATCCGCTAAAAGACCCCACCAGATAGGCACCATCCCTAAAAGGCTCCAACACATTGATCCCCATAACGCTCACGGGAGGTTGTACACCAAAAAATTCTGGGCTGTCGCCATCCTTGTCCATTTGAAACAAACCATCCGCCGAGGCAACCACAAATCGATCCCGTTCAGCATCATACTTAAAATCCCTGAGTTGGTCATGCCATGGGTTGGGCTGATCAAGGTTGGTGAATTTGATCGGGGGAACTTTGGCATAGGCAATCCCAATCAGCAAGGGTGGCCGCAGAAACATGCCGCTCAAAAACAATACAACTAAAAACCCAAAGAACCAGGCACCCCCCTTATTGTGCCACTTGATCGACCACCGATTGATTGCCACCAGGGAAGCTGCGCTTTGTTGCCTCTGCTTCCTTCTTCTGATCCAGCCCGGGAATAGGAAATAAACAATTCCCGTGATCGATAAAATAATGGTGACCACACCGAGACCGTCAACAAATAGCTTCCCGGGAATACCAAAAATTTCTCCGGAATGTATTTGCCAAATTGTGCTGAATAAGGAAACCTTCTTTTCGTGGTGGTCAGACATCCCAAGTTCAACCCGCTCCAATTGGGTCGCCTTGCCCTTCGCCTTACCTTTAAACAGGTGTGAACGATTCATAACATAAATCGTGTCCAATACATGCTCAATGCCAACAACCCGTTCGTTGGCTCCATCCATCCCGATGGCCAGCCATTGTTCCCCGGCTTGGTCATAACCATACAACCCAAACTGAGTGGCGGCATACAAATTTCCATCCGGGTCACGGTCCATGTCAAAAATCTTCTGGTTGTCACTTCCATTGGCAAAACCACGGTTGAGTGACCGGTAATTCTGGTAGGTCGAATCCGTCACCCAAATACCGATGCTGCCATAAACAAGGATGCTATCCCGGCCAATGGTGAGGCTCCCTTTCAGAGCCCCATTGTTCCAGTTCCGGTATTCAAATTCACTGGGCAGGTATGCCCTTGAAACATCCAGGCTCGAAAACGTTTCGCGGTGGTTCATAATGATGCCGGTTATCGAATAATACAGCAATAAGAACGAAACAATCAAACCTGGCCACTTGTGCAATTTCTTGTAGGTGGTATGGATGGTTTTGGATGGTGCCTTCATAGATGGGTGAGATACTCAGAATAATATTGGTTTACAATAAAAACTATTTGAATAAAAAAATGTCGTATTCTTCTTCTTCAACACGCCAAAATCCCCTTTAGTGGGTAGATGGTAAGAAACGACAATTATTCCGTTCCATTACTCACCATTGATTAAACCCTCAAACTCCTGATTTGCCAACATCTTCATCTCCACTTCCCGGTATCTTAGATTGACAGCCTCCTTTTCCTCATCGTTTAAGGCCTCTTCGGCCATGGGATAGAGAACATGATCCTCCTTGTAAATATGGTTCTCCAACAGCAAACAATAATTTCTGGCGCTCTCAATAAGGCTCTCCAGATCATTGGCTGCCAAACTCTTTTCCATACCTTGAACGTAAAACCGCCCCGCGTCGTGTTCATGCAACATCACTGGAATTGGGTTGCAATGGAGATGGTCCAGTTTTTTCAACATAGCTTGGAACAGGATATCCTCCTCCTTGGCGTGATGGTACTTATCGGCATAATTCTTAATAAAATCAATTACCTGGTAAAAGTAATCCTTGTCCAATTCACCACCCTGTTCCAATTTGTCACAACTCACCTGGAGCTTCCCAAAAACCCTCAGGATATTTTGATGTTCTTCTGATAAAACGCTTGTGATATCCATAATCTTTTCTTCTTTTTCCTTTTTAATCATAAACAATAAATGATTGGGTTTCCTTGGCCGGCCTTACCCTTGCCAGTCAAAAATCACGTCAACCGCTTAAGGATCGCTTTCCCATCCTGAATCTTATCAGCCAATCCTTGAATCGTCTCACTCTTCACAACTTGGTAAAAACCGCCCCTGATGCTCAAATATTGGTCATGCAGCGGACAGGGGTTATCATGGCAACAATCCTTCAAACCAAATCCACATTTGGTGAAAAACAGATCCCCTTCCATGGCTACAATCACATCGTATAACGTCAAGGTCGCCCCATCCTCAAAGAAAAATCCACCCCCCCGTCCCTTCATCGAGAGCAGCAATCCCCGCTTGGTCAACGTCTGCAATATTTTGGCAGAATACGCAACCGGAGCGTCAATCTCCTTACCAATCTCTTCAACACCGGGTCTTCTATCGACTCGATTTTGCAACTGGATATAAACCAATGCCCTGATGGCGTATTCTGTTCCTTTCGACAACATGCTCT